>CAYUVJ010000317.1:0-3700 GCA_964447955.1 uncultured Gemmatimonadota bacterium | reverse complement strand
CAGTATCTCGCCGGGCGCAAGAGGCACCTTTAGTCCCGCCCGGTCACCCGGTCGTAGATAAGGCGCAGACCCTCAAGGGTGAGCCAGGGATCCACCGTCCCCCGCTCGGCGAAGGCGGCCAGGAAGGCATGGGTGAGCCCCCCGGTGAAGATGACCTGCGGGGCCTCACTCAGCTCCCCACGGATGTGTTCCAGCAGGCCGTCGATCATGGCCAGCGTTCCCAGGTAGAGTCCGGAACGCAGGCTCGCCTCGGTGGAGGAACCGATCACCTGCAGCGGCGGCACGATCTCGACCTTGGCCAGCCGGGCCGCCCGTCGGAAGAGTTCTTCCGAGGCCGTCTTGACACCCGGAGTGATGACCCCGCCCAGATAGGCACCGTCGGCGGCGATCACGTCGAAGGTGGTCGCCGTCCCCAGGTCGACCACCACGGCCGGGGTCCCGTAGCGATGCCGAGCGGCCACCGCATTGGCCAGCCGGTCCGCCCCGGCCGCGTTCGGCGGCTCCACCCGGATCTCGATCCCCAGGTCGAGCCGGGCATCCACCAGCACCGGTTCGATCCCCAGGTGGTCCCGGCACATGGTCGACCAGCTCTCGGTGAGCACCGGAACGACCGAGGCGATGACCACGGCATCGACCTCGGCGAGTCCTGCCTCGTCGCCGTCCAGCAAAGCCCGAAGTCCGACCCGGACGTCGTCTGCAGTCGCGCCAGGTTGGGTCAGGGTGCGCCGGTGGACCCGCAGCTTTTCCCCGTCATAGATCCCCAACACGATGTGGGTGTTGCCGATGTCGACAGCCAGCAGCATCACGCGCCCCCTTCCGGATCCCAGACGATGAGTTCTCCTGCGGCCAGACTCCGGCCGTCCTCCAGCCGGAGGTGACCCTCCGGACCCAACCCGGCACAGACGCCGGTGGCGACCTCGACACCCACCCGGAGGGTGACCGGCCGGCCACGCCGATAGAGCCGTTCCTCGGCCTCCCCGGCGAACTCCGGGCTCCCGTCACCCCGGATACCCGTACCGGACGACAGACCGGCGACCAGATCGAGGGATTCCACCAGCAGACCGGCCGTGAGCCGGTCCACGTCGAACGGAGCGCTCACGAGTTCACTCAGGGCGACCGCCCGGTCGCGGAGCCCGGCCGGGACCTCCCCCTCCCAGCTCAGGTTCACCCCGATCCCCACCACCAGTTGCGCGATACGTCCCCCTTCCAGAGCCGCCTCAGCCAGGATCCCGGCCAGCTTCCGATCGCCACAGAGCACGTCATTCGGCCACTTGATGCGAGCCTCGGCCCCGAGGGATCCGACCCGACGGACCACCGCCAGGGCCGCCGCCAGAGTCACCCAGCCCCCCCGGGCCGGATCCAGGTCGGGACGCAGCAGCAGCGAGAGATAAAGACCGCCGGCCGGGGAGTGCCAGCTGCGTCCGTGCCGCCCCCGGCCGGCCGTCTGTCGGCCGGCCAGCACGACCGTGCCGTCGGGCGCTCCCGCCGCCGCCAATTCCCGCAGGCGGTCGTTGGTGGAACCCAGCTCATCATACCACCAGAATTCCGCCGAACGCCGACCGCCGTCCGGGGTCGGGACCGGACCCGGCCCCGGTCCCTGGTCCGTGCCCCCGGTCCGCAGAGCCCGGAGCCGACCGGCCAGTCGGTCCACCTCTCCCGGGTCGGGTCCGATGCGGGATCGGAGTCGATCGTCCAGCGGAGATCCGGTCATCGGCGCAGGAGCAGGGAGATGTCCACGGCCCGGACCGAATGGGTGAGCGCCCCGACACTGATGAAGTCGACACCGGTCTCCGCCACCGCCCTCACGTTGTCCAGGTTGATGCCCCCGGAGGCCTCCAGCTGGACCCTCTCCCCGGCCAGGTCCCGCACCAGGCCGACGGTCTTACGGAGCCGCTCCGTATCCATGTTGTCCAGCAGGAGGCGGTCGGCCCCGGCGTCCACCGCCTCCCGCACTTGTCGTTCGTCCTCCACTTCGACCACCAGGAGATAGCGGGAGGTCTCATCCTTGAGACCGCGGCGGACCCGACCCACCGCTTCGGTGATGCCGCCGGCCGCCAGGATATGGTTCTCCTTGATCATGATGCCGTCGTAGAGCCCCATCCGGTGGTTGACCCCACCCCCCATCCGGACCGCGTATTTCTCCAGTTCCCGCAGTCCCGGGGTCGTCTTGCGGGTATCGAGGATGGTCGCTCCGGTCCCATCCACCGCCTTGACGAAACGGGCGGTTTGAGCAGCCACTCCGCAGAGTCGCTGCAGCAGATTGAGCGCCACCCGCTCGCCGGCCAGGATCCCGGCGGTGGGGCCGGCCACCTCGGCCAGTATCTCTCCGGACCGGAAGGGGCTGCCCTCCTCGACCAGCGGAGTCACCACGATCTTAGGGTCGACCAGCAGGCAGACCCGCTCGACCACCGGCAGGCCGGCCATGACCCCGTCCTGACGGGCCAGGACGATCCCCTCGCTGTCGCTGCGGGGTCCGATGGTCAGCCGGCTGGTCAGGTCACCGTCGCCCAGATCCTCCTCGAGGGCGGTCCGGATCACCCGGTCGAGCCTCTCCGGGTCCATCATGCTCCCTCCTCGGGGGGCTGGCCCTGCGCATCCCCTCCCGCCCGGTAGCGGACCAGTTCGTCGCGGAGCAAGGCCGCCTGCTCGAACTCGAGAGCGGCCGCATAAGCCAGCATACGCCCTTCCACCGCCGCCTCCCAACTCTCTCCCTCCAGCCCACGGAACTCGTCGAGCAGTGTCTCCATCCGGCTGCGGGCCGCCGCCGCAGCCCCGGCCTTGCGGGTATCCAGGAGGTCGGCCAGTGAGGTGCTGGCCAGGACCTGTTCCCGGGTCTTCACCAGGGTGCGGGGTTCGATCCCGTGGGCCTCGTTGTGAGCCTGCTGGATGACCCTCCGCCGGCAGGTCTCATCCAGCGCCGCCTGCATAGAGGCGGTCACGCGGTCCGCGTACATCAGGACCAACCCTCCCGCGTTCCTCGCTGTCCGTCCCATGGTCTGGATCAGGCTGGTCTCACTGCGCAGGAATCCCTCCTTGTCGGCGTCCAGGATGGCCACCAGGCTGACCTCGGGCATATCGAGACCCTCGCGCAGCAGGTTGATCCCGACCAGTACGTCGAAGTCCCCCATCCGCAATCCCCGCAGCAGGTCGACCCGATCGAGCGCATCGATCTCCGAGTGCATGTAGCGAGCCCTCACCCCTACCCCCACCAGGTACTCGGTCAGGTCCTCGGCCATCCGCTTGGTCAGGGTGGTGACCAGGGTCCGCTCCCCCCGTTCGACCCGCCGGCGGATCTCCTCGAGCAGGTCGTCGATCTGTCCTTTCACCGGACGCACCTCGACCACCGGGTCGAGCAGTCCGGAGGGTCGGACCACCTGCTCCACCACGACGCCGTTACAGCGCTCCAGCTCGAACGGTCCGGGAGTAGCCGAGGCGAACACTACCTGGCTCTGCAACTCCTCGAACTCCTCCCAGGTCAGCGGGCGATTGTCGAGGGCGGCCCGCAGGCGGAAGCCGTAGTCGACCAGGGTCTCCTTGCGGGAGCGGTCCCCCCCGTACATCGCCCCGATCTGGGGGACGGTCACGTGGGACTCGTCGATGATGGTGAGCAGATCGGGGGGGAAGTAGTCGATCAGGGTGCTGGGGCGGTCCCCCGGGGTGCGGCCGTCGAAGTAGCGGCTGTAGTTCTCGATCCCGGTGC
>CAYUVJ010000316.1:0-3721 GCA_964447955.1 uncultured Gemmatimonadota bacterium | reverse complement strand
TGCGTCCAGCCCCAGGCCACGCAGCCGCAGGGCGAAGAGGGCGGCTGAAACGACCTCACCGCAGGCGATCAGGGCATCCACCTCGGCCGGGTCCTCCCCCATTCCTTCCTGGTGGGTCAGTCCCAGCAGGGTGTCGGTAGCGTAAGGGCTCCCGGCCCGTCCGGGGGCCGAGACCACCACCACGACGGCGGTCTCCCGAGCCAGGTCGGCCACGGTCCGGGCGGCCGTCTCAGCCCGCTCGGCCGGCTCCAGCGAGGTCCCCCCGAACTTGACCACCAGCAGGGGGCGTACGCTCATGCCGTCCTTCCGGGACCGGGCAGCAGCCCGAGCCCCTGGGCGATCTGGACCGCGTTCCAGGCCGCCCCCTTCAGCAGGTTGTCGCTGATGACCCAGAACTGCAGGCGCCGCCGGTCGTCGGGGGCCACCCGCACCCGTCCCACGAACACGGTGTGCTCCCCTTCGCACTCCTGGGGGGTGGTCCAGGCGTCGGCCCCGTCCGGACCGCTCCCTTCGCCCCGGACCGGCGAGAGCCGCAGACCGGGCGCCCGGGCCAGAACCACGAGGGCGTCGCTCCGGTCCAGCCCGGTCCGGCAGCGTACGGTGACGCTCTCCCCGTGGCCCCGCCGGGTCGGCACGCGCACCGCGGTGGCGTGCACGGGCAGGTCGGGGCGCTCCAGGATGCGGCGGGTCTCGTCCCGCAGTTTGGTCTCCTCCTCACCGTAGCCGTGCTCGTTAACCCGCCCGATCTCGGGGATGAGGTTGCCGGCGATGGGGACGGGGTAGGGGCTGTCGGGGTGACGGAGGGTCCCCGCCGGCGCCACCTCCCGTATCTCGGTTGCCAGGGCGGCCAGCGCCCGGCGGCCGGTCCCCGAGACCGACTGATAGGTGGAGACGATCACTTCCTCCAGACCGAAGGCCTCGTCCAGGGGGGCCAGGGCGCAGACCAGCTGGGCGGTGGAGCAGTTGGGGTTGGCCACCAGCCGGGGGACCGGCCGGACCTCCAGGAGCCGGCCGTTCACCTCCGGGACCACCAGAGGGATGGCCGGGTCCCGGCGGAAGGCGCTGGAGTTGTCGATCACCACCGCTCCCCGGTCCAGCACGGCCGGGACGGCGGCTCGGGAGACGGTCGCTCCGGCGGAGAAGAAGACCAGGGACCCCTCCGCCACGGATTCGGGCTGGAAGACTCGTACAGGTAATCCCTCGCCGCGGTAGGGGAGACGGGTCCCGTCACTGCGGGGAGAGGCGAAGAAGTCGAGGCGGTCCGGGTCCACGGCCAGGTTGGCCAGCTCGGAACGCAGGACCTCGCCCACGGCGCCGGTGGCGCCCACGATGGCGATACGCATACGGCCCACATTAGAGCGGGGGTGTGACGGTGTCGGGTCGATGCGGCCATCGCCCCGACGACGGGCGGCACGGCCGGGTCCGCTTTTCCGATGCATCGGTCTCCTTCCGGGCTCTAAGATGCTGCTTCATGGACACTCCGCTCGTGGTAAGTCCGCTGGTGCGGTTCCTCGCCGCCCTGCTGCTGGGGGCGCTGGTCGGTCTGGAACGGGAGTTCTCCAGCTACGCCGACACCGACCGCACCCCCTTCGCCGGCATCCGCACCTTTCCCATCATCTCGATGGCCGGATTCGCCTCGGCCCTGGCCGGCGAGTACGTCGCGGCCGCCTTCCCGGTCGCCTTCGCGGCCCTGGCCGGACTGGCCGTGGTCTCCCACCTGTCGCGCACGGCCAAATCGGTCCAGGCCGGCACGACCACCGAGATCGGCGCCCTGCTCGTCTTCCTGCTGGGCGGACTCTGTTACTGGCAGGAGATCGGACTGGCCGCGGCCATCGGCGTGGTCATGACCCTGCTGCTCTCCTACAAGCCGACCCTCCACAATCTGGTCGAAGTGCTCGATGTCGAGGACGTCCGGGGGCTCCTGAAGTTCGCGCTCATCAGCGCTGTGATCCTGCCGGCGCTCCCCAACCGGGACCTGGGGCCGGCCGGACTCTTCAATCCCCGCATCGTCTGGCTCATGGTGGTCTTCGTCTCGGCCGTCTCCTTCGCCGGTTACGGCCTGACCAAATGGCTGGGTGAGCGGGTCGGCCTGCGCACCACCGGCCTGCTGGGCGGACTGGTCTCCAGCACCGCGGTCACCTTCTCCTTCAGTCAGCGGGTCCGGGAGGATCCCGGCCGGGCAGCGGCCTATGCCGGAGTAGTGGCCCTCTCCTGCACCATGCTCTTCCCCCGTCTGCTGCTCATCCTGCTGGTCTGGGCGCCGGACCTGCTGCCGCATACGGCCCCTCCGTTCCTCTGGCTGCTGCTGGTCGCCGTACTGGCCGCACTGCCGCTCGGACGGGTCCCGATGGACCGCCGGGCGGGGGAAGCCTCCGAGGGGATGGAGATGAAGAACCCCTTCCGGCTGGGCCCGGCCCTCAAGTTCGGTCTGCTCTTCGCCGTGGTACTGGTCATCGCCCGCGGGGCCTTCGAACTGCTGGGCCGCCAGGGGGTGTACCTGACCTCCCTGCTGGCCGGATTGGAGGGTATGGATGCCATCACCCTCTCCCTGGCCAGCCTGATGCCGGACACCATCCTGCCGGCGACGGCGGCCCGCGGCCTGCTCCTGGCCTTCATCGCCAACACGCTCTTCAAAGTCGCGGTCGCGGCCATCGGGTCGCGCTCGAAGGTCTTCACCCTGCGCCTGCTCCCCTTCCTCATCGTGCAGGTCGTGGTCGCACTGCTCATGGTGTTCGGAGTCTTCTGAGTGGGCGCCGTCTCGGCCCTTGGACCGCAGGACGGACGGACGGCGGATCGGGCCTACTATCGTCGGGTCGCTCCCCGCCTGCTCCCCTTCCTGTTCGGACGACCCGTCTGGCCCGAACCGGGTACCACGATGAGCGGGAGGGCACACGCTCTCGAGAAGGCAGACGACCTCCTGCGACTCGTGGAGGAGGGCGCCCGGGGCTTCAGTATCCCGCCGGTCGATGAACGCGGGGAGGTCTGGACCGTCCTGCGGTTGACCACCCCTTCCGGCTGCCCTTTCGAGGTGGTCCGGCTGACCACCCTCAAACTTGCCCTGGTGCTGGAGGATACAGGACTGGAGCCCTGGTTCTGTTACGACGGTGAGGGGGGACTCATGCTCCTGTGGTCACTGGGCGTCCCTGACGGGGACGGGCCGGCCGCCGGGATCGAGACCTTTCACGACCGCGTCCTGACCTCGCTGCAGGACCGGCTGGAGACGCGGCTGGCGGGCACGCCCGAACGTGACCGGATCGGCCGCTGGCTGGGCTACGAGGGACCCGTCACCCGGCTGGAGGAGCCGGTGCCCGGGATGACCGACGGCGGAGGGGCGGCCGGAGAACGTCGATCGGTCGAGCCGCAGACCGGGGATGAGGACGAGGAGTGGCGGGTCGGGCTGCACCTGGTGCCGGTGGTCCCGGGCGGTAGGCTGCGGGCCCCCTGGTCCCTCCACGAGGCGAGCGGAGAGGCCCTCCGTCCGCTGAGCCGGCAGGACCTCTACCGTTTCGATCCCGAGCGGGACGCACTCCCGGCCGCGGCAGCGGGGATGCGCCGGGACCCGCCCGTGCCCTATCATCCCCCCCGGTATGTTGAACGCGTCCTCCTGGAGAACCGGGAGGATCCAGCATCCCTGGAGGTCACCTGATGCCCCGTTTCCTGATCCGCTGGTTCGTGACCGGACTGGCCATCGTCCTGACCAGCTACCTTTTGCCGGGGATTT
>CAYUVJ010000315.1:0-3724 GCA_964447955.1 uncultured Gemmatimonadota bacterium | reverse complement strand
TGCGTAGTTCGGTCCCTTCAGACCGTACCGTATGCTCACGTCACCCGCCGCCATGTCACTGATCATCATGGGTACGAAGAAGGGACTGATCCGGTCAGGGCCCTTCGTCGCCAGGACTTGCCCCTGCTCTTCGAGCGTCCCGATTCCGCCGATGCCCGAGGCGATGACCACCCCGAACCTGCGCCGGTCGACCTCCTCCAGGTCGATCCCGGCATCCTGCATCGCTTCGGCGGCAGCCACGTTGGCATAGAGCAGGAAGGGGTCCGCCCGTCGGATCTCTTTACGGTCCATACCGGAGACGGCCGGATCGAACTCGGGGACCTGCCCGGCGATACGGCTGGTGTAACCCGAGGTGTCGAAACGCGTGAGCGCTCCGACCCCCGAGCGTCCAGCCAGCACACTCTCCCAGACGGCAGCGGTACCTAACCCGGTCGGGGCCAGGGTACCCATCCCGGTCACGACGATACGACGTCGCACGATCAGGTCACCTTCTATTCTGGTCTACGGCAGGACGGCAGGAGACCGTTACTGGTTCAGGTGCTGGTCCAGGTAGGTGACCGCATCACCGACGGTACGCATCTTCTCGGCGTCCTCATCGGGGATCTCGAGGTCGAACTCCTCCTCGAAGGCCATGACCAGCTCGACGGTGTCCAGAGAGTCGGCACCCAGGTCGTCCACGAAGGAAGCCCCGGTCACGACCTGCTCGGCATCTACGCCGAGCTGCTCGACGATGATGTTCTTGACGCGTTCTTCGATGCTTGCCATACCAGACTCCTCCCGCGTTACGCAGGGTCGATTAAGGACGTACTCCGGAGCCAGCGGCTCCAACCCCCCGCAGTTTATTGATTCCGGAACGCTTGTCTAGCCCGTATCCGTCCGTGATTCTCACATATAGAGACCGCCGTCGACCTGGATGGTCTGACCACTGATGTAGCCCGCCTGCGGCGAAACCAGGAAGGCGATCACCTCGGCTACGTCCTCGGGGGTCCCGGCCCGCCCGAGGGCCACCTGGCGCAGATAGGCCTCCTTCACCTCCTCGGGCAGCTGGTCGGTCATCTCGGTCTGGATATATCCCGGCGCGACCGCCACTACCCGTACCCCTCGGGCGCCCAGTTCACGGGCTGCGGTCTTGGTGAGTCCCACCACCCCCGCCTTACTGGCGACGTAGTTGGCCTGTCCCGCGTTCCCCATCAGCCCCACCACCGAGGCCACGTTCACGATGACCCCGGAACGCTGCTTCATCATGGTCCGGGAGACCGCCTTGATGCCCAGGAAGGTCCCGGTCAGGTTGACCTTGAGGACCAGGTCCCAGTCGGTGGATTTCATCCTCATGATCAGTCCGTCCCGGGTGATCCCAGCGTTGTTGACCAGGATATCCAGCCGGTTGAAATCCTGGAGGGAACGCTCCACAGCCTGGTTCCAGGAAGCCTCATCGGTTACGTCCAGCCGGACGAAGACGGCCCTAGCGCCGGACGCACGGAGGGCATCAGCGGTCTCCTCACCCTGCTGCTCGATCACATCGGCCACCACCACGGCTGCTCCCTCAGCCGCCAGGCGCCGGGCGGTGACGGCGCCGATCCCCCGCGCGGACCCGGTGATGAGGGCGGTCTTGTCGGTCAGGACCCCTGCCATCTCTCCTCCTTCAGACCGAAGCCGCTTCGATCACGGCGGCGATCTCTTCAGGGTTACCGGCCCCGACGGCCTTCGTATCGGGGACACAGCGCTTCAGCAGCCCCCTGAGCACACTCCCGGGACCGCTCTCCACGTAGAGGGTGGTCCCCATCCGGTCCAGCTCCTGCATCGATTCGACCCAGCGGACGGGGTAGACGATCTGGAGGCCGAGCAGCTCCCTGATTTCCTCGGGACGTACGGCGGGGCGGGCGGTGACGTTGCTGACCACCGGTATCCGGGAGGCCCGGAAGGTGACCTGTCTGAGGACCTGGCGTACCGTTTCGACCGCGCTCTCCATGAGGGGTGAGTGGAAGGCCCCGTGTACTTTGAGCGGGATCACCCGCTTGGCCCCGTCCTCCTTGCAGACCTCACCCGCCGCCTTGACCGCCTTGGGTTCACCACTGATGACCGTCTGGTCGGGAGCGTTGTAGTTGGCCGGCTGGACGATCCCCCGGCCGGCCGCCTGCTTGCAGGCCTGGCGGACCCGATCGGAGCCCAGCCCCATGATCGCGGCCATCGCTCCCGGCCGGGCCTCCCCGGCCGCCTGCATCGATTCGGCCCGCACCTTGACCACCTGCAGGGCATCCTCGAGCGTGAGGGCTCCGCCGGTGACCAGGGCCGTGTATTCCCCCAGGCTGTGCCCAGCGGCGAAATTGGGTCGGATACCCTCCCGTCCCAGGTCTGCCGCCATGGCCACGGAATGAACCAGGATGGCCGGCTGGGTGTGGACGGTCTGCAGCAGTGTCTCTTCGGGACCTTCGAACATGATGCGGTGGAGGTCGTATCCGAGGGCCTCGTCCGCCTGTTCGAAAACGGCCCGGACCTCATTGCCCCCCTGCTTGTAGAGTTCCTTCCCCATCCCCACGAACTGGGCACCCTGGCCCGGGAAGAGGAACGCGATCCTTCGACTCATAGCCTCATTCCCCCGTTCCCCGGACAACCCATCCGGTCCTGGATACCCGGCCGTTCGTCACAGCCGGATCACCAGTGAACCCCAGGTGAACCCGGCTCCGAAAGCGACCAGCAGGACCGTGCTCCCCTCACCTGCCCGACCCTGTTCCCGGGCTTCGTCCAGGGCGATCGGGATCGAGGCGGCCGAGGTGTTCCCATATTCCTGGATGTTCACGAACACCCGTTCGGCCGGCAGGGAGAGTCGCTGGGCGGTAGCATCGATGATCCGGATGTTGGCCTGGTGTGTTATCAGCAAGTCGATCTCGTCCGAGGAAAGGCCGGAGAGTTCGAGGGCCTTCTCCGCCGAGGAAGTCATGGCCCGGACCGCCGACTTGAAGACCTCGGAGCCCTCCATATAGATGTAGTGCTGCCGGGCTTCGACCGTCTCATGCGAGGCCGGGAGCCGAGTCCCGCCCGCAGGGAGCTTCAGCAGCCGTCCCAGACTGCCATCGGCCCCGGTATAGGCGGCCAGCACCCCCCGCTGCCCGTCGCCGGGCCCGTAGATGGCTGCTCCAGCCCCGTCTCCGAACAGCACCGCGGTACTGCGGTCCTGCCAGTCGACGAAGCGGGTCAGCGTCTCGGCACCGACCACGCCGACGTGCTCGAACTGACCGGCCGCGATCAGGCTGTTGGCCAGCATGGTCCCGTAGATGAAGCCCGAACACGCCGCCGAGATATCGAAGACCGGGATGGTGCCCAGCCCGAGACGGTCCTGGACCAGACAGGCGGTGCTGGGGAAGAGCATATCGGGGGTGGCGGTGGCCACGATAACGGCGTCCAGGCCATCCTTGGCCATGCCGGCATCGGCGAGAGCGGTCTCGATGGCCGCGGCCGCCAGGTCACTGGTGGCCTGGTCGGCGGCGGCGATATGGCGGCGCTTGATCCCGGTCCGGGTAGTGATCCACTCGTCCGAGGTGTCCACCATCTGCTCGAGTTCCTGATTGGTCAGGATCCGCTGGGGCGCGTAACGGCCCGTCCCCAGGATCCGACTGGCGCCCCGCAGCTCAGCTTTGAAGGTCGGCGGCATGGATTTTTTCCAATCGAGCTTTGATGTTCTCGTTCAGTCCTTCGTGGACCATGCGTTCGGCGACCCTGATGGCAT
>CAYUVJ010000314.1:0-3725 GCA_964447955.1 uncultured Gemmatimonadota bacterium | reverse complement strand
AGCAGCTGTCGCAGTAGACGCCCCCGCCCCGCCCCCATGGCCAGACGGATCGCGATCTCACGCTGGCGGACCGAGCCCCGCATCATGAGGAGCCCGGCCAGGTTGGAGCAGGCGACCAGCAGGACCAGGGTGACGACGATCATCAGGAACAGAGCGACCGGTGTCGTCATGATGTCGATCATGGGGTCCACCCGGACCTCGGTCTCCCGGAAGACCTTGAAGGACAGCTGGCTATCGGTATCGGGATACTCCTCGGCCCGCGAGGCCGCCAGCGCGTCCAATCGGGCCTGGACCTGGTCGGGACCGACCCCCGGCCGCAGACGGGCGAAGACAGGGCACTGGTCGTCACCCCGTCCTTCGGTGGGGACGCTCCCGGGATCGATCAGCATCCCGGTCCCCCAGGGTACCCAGTAGTCGGAGATCACTCCCAGCCAGGAACTGGTGACCTCCTTGGGACCTATCCCGACCACCTTCACCGGGAACCCGTTCAGCCGGATGGTCTGCCCGATGATGTCCGGATCGCCGCCATGACGGCGCTGCCACCGGCGCCAGGAGATCATGACCACCAGATCGGATCCCGGGAGGTCCTCCTCCGGCAGGAAACCCCGACCCAGAGCCGGGGACAGCCCGACAATGGGCAGGAAGGAGGCGCCGTGCACCTCGGCCAGCACGGTCTCGGCCCCATCCCCGGTGACATAGGTGAAGGGGATGAGGTCACCCACCGCCGTCACCCGTTCGAACAGGTCGTCCCAGCCCCGCATCACCTCGTAGTCTTCGAAGGCGTTCCACTGCGGAAGACCGTTTCCGGGGTTCAGGACGTAGACCCGGACCACCCGGTCGGGCTCCTGGACGGGCAGGGCCCGGAAGAGCACGGAGTCGACCACGCTGTAGATGGCGGAGTTGGCCCCGATCCCCAGACCCATCACCAGCACGGCCACGGCCACGAACCCAGGGTTGGCCCGGAAATATCGCAGGGCGTAGTGGACATCCTGCCCCAGGTCGGAGAGCCAGCGGAACCCCCGCTCCCGGCGGGTCTGTTCCTTGCGCCGTTCCACCCCGCCGAAGTCACGCAGGGCATGACGACGGGCCTCGGCCGGATCGAGACCCCGTTCGATGTTGCGCTGGATGGAGGCCTCGAGGTGATAGCGGAACTCCTCGTTCATCTCCTCTTCCATCGCACCCCGGCGCAGCAGGCCGCGGAAGTGTTCCCGGAAGATCTGCAGCATCGACATACCTCAGCCCTCCTGTCCGGCCAGACCCAGCACCCGGTTGACCGCGCCGGTGACCTTCTCCCACTCTACGATCTCCTGGTCCAGTCTCCGCCTGCCGGAGGCGGTGATCAGGTAGTAGCGGGCCCGGCGGTTGTTCTCCGAGACCCGCCACTCGGACCGGATCCAACCCTTCTTGAGCATCCGCTGCAGGGCCGGGTAGAGCGACCCCTGGTTGACCTGGAAGACACCGCCGGTGATCTGCTCGAGACGGAGCGAGAGTCCCCAGCCATGGGTGGGTTCCCCGGCCAGGGTCCGCAGGATCATCATCTCCAGGGTCCCCAGCAGCAGGTCCGATCGCTTGCGGGTCATCATGCTCCTCCCGGTGCCCGGTCAGGTGAGGCTGTTTCCTCTAGACCGCCAAAAGATAGCACTCTTATAGACGGACTAGAGGAAGAGAAAGTTGCACCCGGGGGTGCAGGGTCCGGCTCGGCGGATGGCGGTGCGGTCCGGACGGAGATGGTGAGGTGTTCAGTCGGGCAGAACGGGATGGACGACCGTGTAGACCTCGAGGCCGTCGGCATCCTCGCTGCGCATGAGCGCGGCCCCGGAGGCGGTGAAGGCCCCCGGCAGGGTCTCCCCGGGGACCCGACCCAAGTATTCCCCGGCGAGGGTGAAAAGGTCGATCCGGGGATGTCCGGGATGGTCGGTGCTGGCCAGCACCCAGAGCCGGTCGAGCGAGTCGACCGCGAGCCCAAGGACCGCCTGGCGGCGCTCGGCGAAGGGATAGTCCTCCAGCGAGGCCCGGGTGGCCCGGAACATCTCCCCGGTCCCGAAACCGAACTGGAACTCGTCGGTGAAGAACCACTCCCGGTCGGCGGCGGTGACGGTCAGGTCGGGCGTGGTTGCCATCAGGGTGCGGACCACCCGGCCGGTCAGGTCGCGTTCCTCGATCCGGTAGTCCTCGCCGGTCACGGTGAAGAGCCGTCCGTTCCCGGTCACCGTCCAATGGAGCCGGGGGGCGAACTGCGGCGGCCCGACGAAGACCATCTGCTGGCCGTTCTCGGCGGTGACGGTGATCTGGTGCTGGCGCTGGCCCGGCATGCTGGCCAGAGTGTCCACCTGTCCGGTGGTTGGGTCACGGAGTTCTATGAAGAAAGAGGGCACCACCTGGTCGAACTCCTCGAAACCGACGAAAGTCTCGGCCCCCAGCACCAGTCGGCCGTCCGCGAGCGGCTGGAACCGTGATCCCTGCCAGCCCAGATCCCCCCAGCGCAGGTCGCGCTGGTAGGAGCCGTCGAGCCCGAAGACCGAGAAGCGCCCGTTCATCAGGTCGGCCACCCAGATCCGTCCCCCGGCGATCTCGACCGCGTGCGGGAACTGGAACTCCCCCGGTCCACTCCCCTGACGGCCGAAATGGGACCGGACGGCACCCTCCACCCCGATCCGGACCACTTCCCGGTTCCCCCGGTCGAGCAGAAGGAAATCGTCCTCGATGCCGGCCACGCTCATGATGTCGTTGAAGAGATACCCACCGTCATCCCCCCACAGGTCCCAGACGGCGAGGGTATCGAGGGAGACGGAGCGGTCCGGGAGGCGATGATAGGTGACCCGTTCCGAGCCGTCCGCCAGGGTCTCACGCACCGGCCCATTGTCCCCCTGGCCGGAGGAACAGCCAGCGGCCAGGACACTCAGCAGGGCGGAGAGCCCCAGCATGAGCCCGGTCGCCAGCAGCCCCGATGTGGATGATCCCCGATCCGACGTCCGCAGAATCTCTGACATGCCATCCCTCCCGTTCGATCCGTACCCTGCTTCCGTTCCTTCACTCTGGTCTAACGACGGGCTGAGGCGGGCGGTTGGGACTCAGTCGGGGAGGATCTCCTCGAGGACCCGGTCCCGGTAGGTCTTCATCACCTGCTGTTCGGGGCCGGACCGGCTCCGGGCGGTGGGCACTCAGGTGGGGGCCGCGAACTGCAGGACCACCGGGCGCCCGGCCGCGGCCTCGAAGAGCCGGAACGGTGCCCCGTCCGCGGTATCGAGCTCGAAGTCGGGGGCGGCATCCGCGACCGCCGGCCGGGGGATGATGGCCCCGGGGGCCTGGGCCCGGACCGGGACGGCCGGGAGGACAAGCAGGGCCCCTAGGAACACCCTCAGGAGCATCCCGCGGATCTGCGGAGTGGGTCGCATGGCTCGAATATGGGCCCGTGTGCGACGCCTGGCCAGAGTGCGTCGGACCAGGATTACCGGCTGGGCACCCCGCCCGAGCCGGGGTTAATCTGGACCCCACCGGAGGGCCGGAGATGCTGTTCGGTGAGACAGGAGCGGACCATGGGGACGGGAGAAGAGAAGATCCAGCCGGTTCCGGCGGTTCCGCCAGGACTCCGTCTGCTCACCCTATGGATGGGGCTGGGTGGGGTCTGGGCGATCTTCGCCGCCCTGATGAGCCTGCTGGCCTTCAGCGCCACGGTGGGCTTCCCGGAGTCGCGGACCGGGACGGACGAGCTCTGGCTGTTCGGA
>CAYUVJ010000313.1:386-3740 GCA_964447955.1 uncultured Gemmatimonadota bacterium | reverse complement strand
GGCGATCGCCGGCACCGGCGCCATGCACCGCCGCGCCCGGGAGATCATCGCGCCGGGCGCAAACGAGCTCGACGTGTTCAACGAGCTACAAGCGGCGACCGTGCGCGAGTACGGCGAGATGCTGACCGGCACGGGCAACGACTATGCCTGCGGTCAGCCGGGCGGCCCGCCCCGCGCCGCTGCTCCCCCCGGGGGGCCAACTCGAACTGCTCGCCGCTCTGGGTCTTGAGCAGGTAGGGGACCAGGCCGAGCTTGATGAGCCGGACCATGGCGCTGCGGGTCTCGTCGGTCGTCTCGTCCTGGGTCGAGACGTAGTCCAGGGTGTCGGCCATGGTCGCGAAGGGACCCCGCCGGCCGATGATGTCGATGCGATAGGCCTGCCCGCCCGCCCCGGCGCTCTGCGAGGTCAGCAGCAGGTAGACCGCGCCGTCCTGGACGTCCCGCACCCAGTCCACGAAATCGATCTCGGTCTTCAGGTACTCCTGGTCGTATCCCCGGACCTTGCAGTCCAGGAAGACCCGCAGGGTGCGCGGCCGGCCGTTCCCCTGCCCCGGGCCGGTCTCGACCTGGGCCTGGAGATGCCGGACGGGGAGGACCAACAGCAGGACGGCGGACAGGAGCAGAGCAGGGATGGATCTGGGTGCTTGGCCGACGGTGTAGAGGGTCGGGCTCATCGATACCGCGCTCTCGTGCTTGGAGGGTCGGGACTCTGCCCCGTATGAAACCAGGCCTTCCCGAATCTTCGACGACCGGGGATGATTCCTCTCTCGGGATCGTTTCCTGTCCGCCCGGGAACTCGAGTGCCCGGCTCCGATCGCGCACAGAGCCTTGCGAAGGACATCACCATGGCGTAGTCTGCCCGACGGAATCCTGCTGCCACCGGAGCTCGAGGAACCGGTCGACGAATCGGTCCCCCTCCGTCAATCGAACAAGCCCGAGGACATCCCGATGATCTTTCTCCAGACCTCCTGCCGCCGGACCCGCCCATGGCACCTGGGTCTCCTGGCGGCCGCCCTGATCCTGTCCGCACCGGTCGCCCTCACCGCCCAGCAGGCGCCGGCCAAGCGGCCTCTTACCCACGACGACTACGACACCTGGAAAAGCATCCGCAGCCAGCAGATCTCCGAGGACGGTCGCTGGGTCTCCTACCAGGTCTCCCTCGCGGAAGGGGACGGCGAGCTGATCGTCCGTTCGGTCCGCGGGTCGACCGAGTACCGTCAGCCGCGCGGTCAGAACGCCTCGTTCACCGCCGACAGCCGGTTCCTGGTCTTCCTGGTCGCCCCGCCCGAGGATTCGGTCGAAGCGGCCCGGAAAGCCAAGGTCAAGGCCCCCGACCTGCCCAAGAACGAACTGGCCGTCATGGACCTTCGGGACGGCTCGGTCCGGACCGTCGAACGGGTGAAGAACTTCCAGGTCCCCGACGAGGGGAACGGCTGGGTGGCCTATTCGATGGAAGGACCGACTACCGCCGAACAGAAGGCGGCCGAGGAGGCCCTGAAGACCGAGGCCGAGGCCGAACCGGAGACCGAGGAAGCCGCAGAGGAGGAGGAGGAGGAGAAGGAGAAGGACTACGGCACCAAGCTGGTCCTGCAGTCGCTGAGCGGCCAGGAGGAGACCGTCTTCGAGGCGGTGCTCCAGTACCGCTTCACCGAGGCCGGGGACCGGCTCTTCTTCACCGTCTCCTCCGAGGACGAGCCGGCCAGCGACGGGATCTACGTCGTCCAGCCCGGCCGCGGCCCGGTCCGTCCGCTGCTGACCGGGGAAGGCAACTACAAGAACTGGACGCTGGACGACAGCCAGACGATGCTGGCCTTCCTGACCGACCGGGACGACTACGCGGCCGACCAGCCCACCTTCGCCCTCTACGGCTGGAAGGTCGGGGACGAGGCCGCCGCCAGATGGGTCTCGCACACCGACACCCCCCGCTTCCCGCGCGGCTTCGCGGTCAGCGACCAGGGCACCCCCTCCTTCACCGAGAACGGCGCGGTCGTCTCCTTCAACATCAAGGAGATCCCCGAACCGGAGCCCGAGCAGGCCGAGGACGCAGAGGACGAGGAGGAAGAGGCGGTCTTCGAACTGTGGTCGTGGAACGACCCCTATCCCTATCCGCAACAGCTCCAGAGAGAGCGGCGCTACCGCGACCGCACCTTCACCGCGGTCTACCACCTGGCCGATGGACACTTCGCCCAGCTGGGCGATGAGGAGGTCTGGAGCGTCCGGCTGAGCGATGACGGTACGGTCGGCTACGCCCAGACCGACATGCCCTACCGCAAGCGGGGCAGTTACGACTCCTCGTACTACGACTTCTACATCGTCGACCCCCGGACCGGGGAGCGGACCCTGATCGTGCAGGAGAGTTACTCCGGCGGTTCGCTCTCCCCCAACGGCAAGTACGTGATGTGGTGGGGGACCGACCATCACTGGTACGTCTACGACATCACGAAGAAGACCACCGTCAACCTGACCGCCGGTCTTCCGGTGCCGATCTGGGACTATTCCGATGACCGGCCCCAGCCGCACGGCAACTACGGTCTGGCCGGCTGGACCGACGACGATGTCACCATCCTGCTGAACGACGAGTACGACATCTGGGAGATCCGTCCCGACGGGACCGGGGCCCGCTGCGTCACCGAAGGAGTCGGACGGCGGCAGGGACTGCGCTTCCGCTACCTGAACCTGGACCGCGAGCGGGACACCATCGACCCACGGGCGGACATCCTGCTGCAAACCACCGCAGTGAAGACCCTGGCCCAAGGGTTCTACCGCGACCGGGTCCGGGGTGATCGGGAACCGCAGCGTCTCCTCATGGGTGACTACAGCTACGGCCGGCCGAACAAGGCCGAGGATGCCGACGTCCTCCTGACCACCCGCTCGACCTTTTACGAGTTCCCCGACCTCTGGGTGACCGGCACCGATTTCAAGGACTGGACCAAGCTCTCCGACGTAGGCGCCCAGCGCGACCAGTTCATCTGGGGCAAGGCAGAGCTGGTGGAGTACGTGAACACCTGGGGGCACACCTATCGGGGGACGTTGATCAAGCCGGAGGACTTCGACCCGACCAAGAAGTACCCGATGCTCGTCTACATCTACGAGAAGCTCTCACAGGGTCTGCACAGCTTCCGCAACCCGGGGCCGGGGACCTCGATCAACGTCTCCTACTATGTCAGCAACGGCTACATCGTCTGGCAGCCCGACATCTGGTATGGGACCGGACACCCCGGACAGGATGCGATCGACTGTGTGGTGCCCAGCGTCCAGACGATCCTGGAGATGGGCTTCGTCGACCCTCGTCGGGTCGGTCTCCAGGGGCACTCCTGGGGAGGCTACCAGGGAGCCTACATGGTCACCCAGACC
>CAYUVJ010000313.1:0-376 GCA_964447955.1 uncultured Gemmatimonadota bacterium | reverse complement strand
GGCCGTGGAATCGGGCGCCCCGGTCTCCAACATGACCAGCGCCTACGGCGGCATCCGCTGGGGGAGCGGCATGGTGCGCCAGTTCCAGTACGAGCACACCCAGAGCCGGCTGGGCCGCACCCTCTGGGACGGCGGGATGATGCGCTACCTGGAGAACTCGCCGCTCTTCTTCCTGGACAAGGTCACCACGCCGCTGCTCATCCTGCACAACGACAAGGACGATGCGGTGCCGTGGTACCAGGGGATCGAGCTCATCATGGCCCTGCGCCGGCTGGAGAAGCCCGCCTGGATGTTCAACTACAACGGTGAGCCGCACGGGCTGCGCAAGCGGGTGAACCAGAAGGACTACACCATCCGCATGCAGCAGTTCTTCGAC
>CAYUVJ010000312.1:0-3767 GCA_964447955.1 uncultured Gemmatimonadota bacterium | reverse complement strand
GGTTGTAATAGGAGACCGCGATGTTGGAACGGGTGATGTTCCCGTAGAGTCCCAGCTGGGCCTGGACCATCTGGTTGCCGAGCATGTCGCTGAACCCGACGATCAGGTCCCCCATCACCCCGACCTGAGTGGCGAAACCGCCGCCGGCCATGACGTAATCGGCGGTCAGCCGGGAACGATAGGGACGCTCCTCGAAGGTCACATCCTGCCCCAGTTGGTAGCCTTCCCAGACCGGGACCGGCCCTTCCGTCAGATCGGCGACCTGCACGGGCCGAGCCTTGGCACGCGGATCGGACATGGTGTAGATGTCCCAACCCATCTCCCGGAAGGTCGAGAAGGCAAGTACCCCCGTGTCTCGGGCCCAGGAGATGGCCGGTGAGGTCTGGGTGATCCCCTGGACTCCGACCACGAAATCGGTCACCTGCTGGATACCGTGGGTGCGCAGATCGAGTAGGAAGATCTGTGGGGTCCCGGTGCGGTCGCTCAGGAAGGCGAGGGTTTCCCCGTCCGGGCTCCAGACCGGGTTCACGTCCTTCCAGCCGGTGGTCGTCAGCAGTTCCACCTGACCCGTCTCGGGGTCCATCAGGGCCAGACGATAGCCGCGGAAGTCGAGCTGCTCAGCCCGGGTCGGGCCGCCCTTGTCGGTGGCCAGGGCGATCCGGCGACCGTCGGGGGACCAGGCGGGATGCAGATAGGAGAAGAGGTCGTTGGTCAGCCGACGGGGCTCCCCGCCGGCGGTGTCGGCGATGAAGAGGTCGCGCTGACCATTCTTCATGCCGCTGAAGACCACCCGGCTGCCGTCCGGACTGACGGCGGCCGAATTGATGGACAGGTCGCGGTAGCGAAGTTCCTGCTTTGTCCGGCCGGTCCGGGGATCTACCAGGTGGATGACATCCTCCCGGCCACCGCTGGAGACGAAGGCCAGGGTCTGGCCGTCCGCGGTCCAGGACATCGTCGATTCGAAGAAGTCAATCGTCTCCAGTGAGCCGGTCGAACCGCCCCGGGCCAGGGCCTGGCGCGACGTACCGGTCTCGGAGTCGGCGATGTAGATGCCGTCCCGAAGGTTCTGGTTGGCCACGTAGGCGATCCACTCCCCATCGGGACTGATCGCCGGAGTGACGTTCACGTTGTAGACCATCCCCTTGTGCATGATCAGGGGGGTGGCGACCGAATCGGGCGCGACCTTGGTCTTCAGCCCGTCGCTGTAGCGTTCGGTCAGGTACGATTCCCAGTCCTCACTGACCTCGCGGGGGGTACGGCCGTAGACCTCCTGCAGAGCGGTCACCCAGTCCCGCCGCTGGACCGTCAGCTTGAAGAAGCGGCGGACCGATTCCCGACCGTAGCGGTCGGCCAGATACCAGTAGAGGGCCTGTCCGATCCGGTAGACCCGCTGGTCGCGGACCGTCTCGAACTGGTTCAGGGTAATGATCTCGTCCTGCCGGACCATGTCGCGCAGCCAGGCCTCGGTGTTGGCGTCCATCCCCACCGACAGGTACTCGGCCATCCCCTCCATCATCCAGAGCGGGGGGGACCACTGGATCGGGTTGAGGGAATCACCCACCCCGAGCAGTTCGAACTGGAAAACATGCACCAGTTCGTGGGTGAAGATGTGGGTGAACTCCTCCATGGTGGGGGGCACCGGCATGATCATGCGCTGTTTGAGCGATTCGGTGACCCCCTGGGTCCCTTCACCGGGCGAGGAGGTGGCGTTGGTCTGACGGAAATCCTGATGGTCGGCGTAGAGCAGGACCGGAATGCGGTCCTTGAACTCGACCTGGAGTTCCTGACTCAGATAGGTATAAGAGCGCTCGGCGATCCGGGCGGCGTCGGTCACCGCCTCTTCCATACCCTGATAGTAGTGGAAGGTGAAGTGCGGGGTGTTCAGGAGTCGCCAGTGGAAATCATCGTACTGGACCCGGTTACGTCCGAACCCGTAGCCCATCTGGGCCTGGGCGGAGAGGCCCGTCAGCAGCAGCAGGACCGCCGCGGTCAGGAACTTCCCGCTCGTTCGATACAGCGACTCGGTCATCGTCATCGATCTCACTCTCTTCTGTCGCCTCCCGTCCGTGGGACACTCCAGGACGGTCAGGGAATACATTCAGTCTCACTTCTTGGACGCACGACCGGGTGTTACAGTTCACACGGACGGCAGCTGCAGGGTCCCCTCCAGGGTCCGGACGGCGGTCCCCCCGACCCACGTCTCCACCACCGACTGCCCGACCAGCTGCAGTTCCACCTCTACTCGCCCCTCTCGTCCGACCTCCTCTCCCTGGGCGAGGCGGAAGCGGCGCTTCTCCCCCTCACCGGGGAGCAGGTTGATATAGGCCAGGTAACCGCCGAGGGAACCGGCGGCGGTCCCGGTGACCGGGTCCTCGTCCACTCCGACCACCGGAGCGAAGGTGCGTACCCTTAACTGGACATCGTCGGAGGCGGTCTCGAAGGTGAGCAGCTGGACGGTGGTGACATCGAGCCGTCGGCTGAGTCCCGCCAGGGCCCGGAAGTCGGGAGCTGCCCCCTGCAGGGTGGCCAGGTCGGGGACCGGCACGTGCAGACAGCGCAGACCGGTGCTCACCCGGGCGGGTGGACCGATCTCCCGGTCGGCCGTTTCCAGTGCCTCCAGGGCGACTCCCAGCGGCCCGGCCAGGTCGGCCAGGTCTCCCCGATAGGGGTCTTGCAGAGGGGGATTCTGTCCCATCAGCAGACCGGTGAGACACCCATCCTCCACCCGCAGCCGCAGCGGGAGCTGACCGGCTCCGGTCACCTGGTGGACCACCATCTCCCCGTCCATCAGGGGGATCCGGCCGTCCCAGACCAGGGCGTGGAAGCAGGCGATGGTGGCATGACCGCAGAGCGGCACCTCGGCCGCCGGGGTGAAGAACCGCACCCGGAAGGGTTCACTGCCGCCCCCGCCACAGACGAAAGCAGTCTCCGAGGCGTGCACTTCGCGGGCGATGGCCTGCATAAGGTCGGCGGAGAGACCGCCGGCCTCCGTCACGACCCCTGCGGGATTGCCCCCCAGAGGCCGGTCGGTGAAGGCATCCACGATCTGGAGACGGATCTCGGGCATGGCCCCTCCTGGTGCCCTGAGTCAGGGTGGGACTTGACAGCGGGCTTTCTATCTCCAAATTAAGTTGTCTGTCCTGTCAGGTCGAACAGTAAGCAGCCCCCGTGCTGCGGGAGGAACCCAGTGCCGACGCACAAGTCCGCGGAGAAGCGCTTGCGCCAGAGCGAGAAGCGCCGGTTGCGCAACCGCACCCGTAAGTCCCAGCTCCGCACCCTGGAGAAGAAGATCCGCAGCGCGCCCGACGCCTCCGAGGCGCCCGCCCTGCTCAAGGAGTACTCGGTCCTGCTGGACCGGTTCGCCATCCGGGGCCTGCACCACCAGAACAAGGCCGACCGTATCAAGTCGCGTCTGACGAAGCTGGTCGATTCCAAGCAGGCCTGACCCCGCCACCGGCGGAGTCCCGATGAGACGCCCCTGCCACCCCACGGTCGGGGCGTTCTTCGTTTTGTAAGAACCATCCGCCCTTCCATGGGGTATTCCCTACCGGAACCGAGACGTTCACCTGTCCAGGACGGTCGGACCTGCCGGACCGGACCGGCCGTTCGACGAAAGGCGACCACCCATGAGGACCCTGCCCACGGTCACCTTCGACGAGCGGATGAGCCTCGACTTGGGGGACCTGACCCTGGAACTGACCTGGTACGGGACCGCCCACAGCCAGGTGGAGGGGCTCAGCGGGAGGTGAGCCGGTCCTTGGCCGAGC
>CAYUVJ010000311.1:0-3775 GCA_964447955.1 uncultured Gemmatimonadota bacterium | reverse complement strand
TGGCGCGGCGGCTGGGGCGAGGGCGCCGCTGAGGCAAAGGCGGCCGGGCCGCGACCCGGGTCCGCAGCAGGGAGGAGCGATGCCGGCGTTTCCCGAACGGATCACCCTGGGCCGCAGCGGCCTGCGCGTGTCGAAGCTGGGGCTCGGCTCGTCGTTCCAGGCCCCCACGTCCTCCTATCTCGAGGCCTTCGAGCGCGGCGTCAACTACTTCTACTGGGGCTCCATCCGCCGCAGCCTGATGGGCGACGCGATCCGCGAGCTCGCGAGCCGCAAGCGCGACGAGATCGTGGTGGTGCTCCAGAGCTATTCGCGCGTGGGCGGGCTGCTGCGGATCTTCGTCGAGCGGGGGCTGCGGCGCCCCGAGCATGTGAAGACCAGTCTGGCTCCCGGCAGCCGGGTGGTCACCGACTACCTGACCAAGACCGGCTTGCTTCCCTACCTGGAGCAGATCGGCTTCCACGTGGTCGGCTACGGCTGCACCACCTGCATCGGCAACAGTGGACCGCTCCCCGAAGCCATTCAGCAGGCCATCGTCGAGAGGGACCTGGTCTGTGCCTCGGTGCTGAGCGGTAACCGTAACTTCGAGGCCCGCGTCCACCCGCAGGTGAAGGCCTCCTACCTGGCCTCGCCCCCGCTGGTGGTGGCCTACGCGCTGGCCGGCTCGGTCCTCAAGGACCTCACCACCGAGCCGCTGGGCACCGGGAGCGACGGCCAGGGGGTGCGGCTCGAGGAGATCTGGCCGAGCGGTGAGGAGATCATAGCCGCCATCGAGTCCGGTCTGGGGCCGGAGGACTTCCGCCGGCGCTACGCCGCCATCCAGCAGGAGGCGGTGGAATGGAACGCCCTGGAGGCCCCCACCGGCCAGCTCTACGCCTGGGAGGCCGACAGCACCTACATCCAGCACCCCCCCTACTTCCAGGGGGATTTCGACCCCCACTGGGCCCCGCCGGTGACCGACATCGTGGCCGCCCGCGCCCTGGCCATCCTGGGGGACAACGTGACCACCGACCACATCTCGCCGGCCGGCGCCTTCTCGGCCAAGACCCCGGCCGGCTGCTGGCTGACCGAGCAGGGGGTGGCACCGAAGGACTTCAACTCCTACGGCTCCCGCCGCGGCAACCACGAGGTGATGATCCGGGGGACCTTCGCCAACAACCGGGTCAAGAACCGGATGGTGCCGGGGGTGGAAGGGGGCTTCACCGCTCTCCAGCCCGAAGGGGAGCAGACGACCATCTTCGAGGCCGCCATGGTCTACGCCGAGCGGAGTACCCCGCTCATCGTGCTGGCCGGGGTGAACTACGGCACCGGCTCCAGCCGGGACTGGGCGGCCAAGGGGACCAAACTGCTGGGCGTGCGGGCTGTGGTGGCCAACTCTTTCGAACGGATCCACCGCAGCAACCTGATCGGCATGGGGGTGCTCCCCCTGCAGTTCGCGGAGGGGGACACGGCCTCTTCACTCGGCCTGGACGGCACCGAGACCTTCCACCTGCGGGACCTGGAGAAGGTCCTGGAACCGGGGGCGAAGACCACGATGGAATGGGAGAAGCCGGACGGGAGCAAGGGATCGGTCACCCTCAAGGTGCGTCTGGACACCCCGATGGAAGTGACCTACTACCGCCACGGCGGGATCCTGGACTACGTCCTGCGGCGTCTCATCGAACAGGCGTGAGCAGAACCAGGGGGTAGCGTGGCCGTGGGGCGGAAGGGTCCGTATCGGAACGGAGGCGGGTGAACGCGTGAACGGGGAGTACCGGCGCCGAAGGAGCGTCCCGGTGGACGTGGGCGGGGTCATGGTGGGCGGGGATGCCCCCATCGTGGTCCAGTCGATGACCAACACCGACACCGCCGCCGTGGCGGCCACCGTCGAGCAGGTATGTGATCTGGCCGGGGCCGGCAGCGAATTGGTCCGCATCACCGTCAACACCCACGAGGCCGCCGCCGCCGTCCCCGACATCGTCGAAGGGGTCCGCAGGCGGGGATTCTCCACTCCGATCCTGGGCGACTTCCACTACAACGGGCATGTCCTGCTGGCCGACCACCCCGATACCGCCCGACTGCTGGACAAGTACCGCATCAATCCGGGCAACGTGGGCGGGGGCACCCACAAGGACGAGAACTTCACGGCCATCGTCGAGCAGGCCCTGCGCTGGGAGAAATCCGTCCGCATCGGGGTGAACTGGGGCTCGCTCGACCAGGCTCTGCTCACCGAGCTGATGGACGCCAACGCCGCCTCGCCGGAGCCGAAGGAGGCCCGGGAGGTGACCTGGGAGGCGATGGTGGAGAGCGCCCTGCGCTCGGCCGCCCTGGCCGAGAAGGCCGGACTGGGTCACGACCGCATCATCCTCTCGGCCAAGGTGTCGGCCGTGCCCGACCTGGTCGCCGTCTACCGGCGGCTGGCCGCCCGCTGCGACTACCCCCTACACCTGGGGCTGACCGAGGCCGGGATGGGGGACAAGGGGGTGGTGGCCTCCACCGCCGGTATCGGGGTGCTCCTGCAGGACGGGATCGGGGACACCATCCGGGTGAGCCTGACCCCCGAGCCCGGGGGAGACCGGTGCCACGAGGTGTATGTCGCCCAGCAGATCCTGCAGAGCCTGGGCCTGCGCTCCTTCCATCCCCAGGTCACCGCCTGCCCGGGCTGCGGGCGGACCACCAGCACCTTCTTCCAGGAGATGGCGGCCGACATCGAGACCTACCTGCGGGAGCAGATGCCCCTCTGGCGGGGGCGCCACCCGGGCGTGGAGACCCTCCAAGTGGCCGTGATGGGCTGTGTGGTCAACGGTCCGGGGGAATCGAAGCACGCGAACATCGGGATCAGCCTGCCGGGGACCTTCGAGGAGCCTAAGGCCCCCGTCTACATGGACGGTACCCTCTTCACCACCCTCAAAGGCGACCGCATCGTCGAGGAGTTCATCGCCCTCCTCGAGAACTACGTGGCCACCCGCTGGCCGGCCCGCTAGAAGGAAGTCACTCCCCACCAGGTCTGCAGCATCCTCAGAAGGTGCTTGTTTCAGTTTTCTGAAACATGGGTGGACGGGTCACTTGTCCAAACAAGCGTATCAAGCTATACGGCCATACAATTATCTATAACTATGTCCACTTGAACAACCTTTGGTACTGTTTCAGCTGTTCGGCGTGTTGTTAACGTCATGTCAATCATGTAGTTATATGAAACAAAGCTCATTATCGTCACAAATATGTTTCAGTTCAGTTGTTCCCTTATGTTGTGCCAGTTGTACTTGAATCGATCTCATCTCATTGTGCCATGTCGAGTTACATATTCCATTCCATCTCATGGCATGAGATATGCCCCTGCTGAATCGAAAGACCGGTGCGAAAGCCGCCTGCACAATCGCTGTCTGTGCTGATGGCGCGACCCATTCACAGGGGAAGAACTCATGCCGTCATTGGATCCGATGTATCGTCGCGGGGTTGTGGCCCTCACGTCACTCCTGCTTTCTTCCGCCTGCTTGACACTGATGCCGATCTCGACGACAGCGCAGAGTGAGGAGGAACTGAAAGGTCGGTCCAATGAGTGGACGGTCACCCAGGGCAACAACGGTATCGTGGTCGATGGCGTGAACCTGTATGGGAGATACCTGTCGCTCTCCTTCCCAATCCACGAACTCAAGGGTCGCGGTGCGGTCAGCCTGCCGCTAAGTCTGAGATACCTGAGTGGTATTCAGGAAACCCGCAATCAGCCTAATGCCACTTCCCAAGCTGGTTGGGTTGGATTGGGTTGGGGACTCGACGTGCCGTTCATCGATGGTCAACT
>CAYUVJ010000310.1:3028-3784 GCA_964447955.1 uncultured Gemmatimonadota bacterium | reverse complement strand
AGAACTCGCTGAACGTGGCCACCGCCGTGGCCGTGGTCGGCTACCGGGTCCTGTCGCAGGTCGGGGACCCCGGCGGCTGAGCGCCACACCAGGGGCTCACCTCCAATCCCGTCGTCCTGGACCATACGCCGATCAGTCGGTCCGCCGGTCGACGGTCTGGGGTTCCGGAGGCCTGCTTGTCAGCCAGCCCGTACGCCCTCCAGCTCAACCATCGGCCAGTCCCGGTCCCTGCTCTCCCACCGTCTTCTCCCCTGCAGGCCGTCCTCCCGTTCTCGCCTCTTCGGTCCGTCCTCCCATCCTCACCCTCCTCAGAAGGCCGGCACCAGCCGGTAGCGGACCACCACGCTCCCCTCCTCCCGGTCCTCGGTCACATAGCAGGTGTCCCGGCCGAAGTAGCGGGCCACCCCGGAGGTGGGCTGCCGTCCCAGCCAGGTGCCGTCCGCATCCAGCACGTCCCAGTAGAGGTTCGGGTCGTCCGGTCCGCCGCAGGCCGTGAGCCCCGGCAGGATGGTGAGCCCCAGCAGGACGGCGAATCCCGGCAGCACACCGAACCCCGACCGGACGTTGTGCCCCGACCGGACGCTGTGCCCCGACCGGACGTTGTGCCCCAACCGGACTATGTGCAAGATGGGGGTTCCTATTTTGCGCATACGATTCACGACGGGTCTTCCCGCTCAGGTCTTGAAGCACCCTCATAATCCGTTGAATACTAATAGGATAGAAGAGCCCTCGGGAGTCGTTTCAAGAGAGCATCCC
>CAYUVJ010000310.1:0-3018 GCA_964447955.1 uncultured Gemmatimonadota bacterium | reverse complement strand
TCGCTGTGCGCTCAAGCGAATAGGCTCGACGCACATAGTTGGATAGGGAAACACATCCCCCACCCCGCCGGCCTCACGTTACCGATTCCCCCGATCTCCGGCGAAAGTGCTTGTTCCTGCGGTTCGATCGGTACGGATCGGATTCCTACCTCTACTCCATCCGCAGGACGGTCATCGGGTCAAGCCGGGAGGCCCGCACGGCCGGTTCACGAGCGCACCTCCCCGGGCTCGAGCACGCTGGCCATGGCGGTCACGTAACGTTCCCAGTGCGCCAGCTGGTCCTGGAGCTGGCGGTGGCCGGCGTGGGTCAGATCGTAGAACTTGGCTTCCCGGCCGGTATCGGTGGTCCCCCACTGCGAGCGCAGCCAGCCCTTCTTCTCCATCCGCCGCAGGGCCGGGTAGAGGGCTCCCTCCTCCACCCGGAAGGCTTCGCCGGTGCGCAGCCGGATCACACGGGAGATGTCGTAACCGTGCATGGGCCCCCAGCTCAGGGTCCGCAGGATCACTACATCGAGTGTCCCCTTGAACATCTCGAGCGTCTCGTTGCTCATCCGCTTCCCCTTCTCCGGTCGGGACCACGTTTGGTACCTAGTATCTATACCCATAAGATTGCGATGGGTGCGTCCGTCCATGATACGGTCCGATCAGGGAGAGGTTGCATCAAGGTATGAGCGGCACGTGGAAGGACCGGGGATACCTCATCGCCCGGCGGCTGGAGAACGGTCTGACCCTGCTGGGGGGATCCGCTACCGGTTGCGCTGACGGCCGATTCCGGCCAGCAGTTCCCTGGCCTCGGCCTGACGGAGTACGTCCTGCCGGTTCCGGGCCGGCAGGAGCAGCACCCGTTCGAAGGCGGCCCGGCAGAACAGATGGGGATCGTCGGAGGCGGCGGGAGCGTACCCTGCGAAGTTGGGGCGCCGATCCGCCTCAGACCAGCCGATACTCCCGGGCCAGTTCCTGGAAGGCGGCGGTCTGGCCCTCTATCCAGGCGGTGTCCCGGCCCAGTTCGGCGGCCATGAGGGCGGCCACCCGGGGCGCGGCCTCCGCAGCGGCCCGGGCATCCAGCAACAGCGCCCGGGTGCGGCGGGCCAGCACGTCCTCCACGGTTCGGGCGGCTTCCTGCCGGACCCCCCAGACCACGTCCACCTCGCGGTAGGGAAGCCGGGAGTGCAGGCGCTCTCCCCACTCCGGGGTCTCTTCAAGCAGGCGCCGCACACCGGACAGGTCCGAACCGTACCAGTGTCCGGGCTCCTCGCGGTCGATCTGCTTGAGCCAACCGTGGAGGCGCAGGGTCCGGGTCGGGCTCTCCCGCGGTTCCAGTCCGGCCACCATGGCCGCCTGGTCGACGGCGTCCTCCCCCATCTTCCGGTAGGTGGTCCACTTCCCACCGGTGATGGTGACCAGCCCCGAGGGGGCGACCACCAGGTGATGGTCGCGGGAGACCGCCGCGGTGTCCTGGGTACCGCCGGGATGGACCAGCGGCCGGATGCCGGCGAAGACGCTCAGCACATCGGCCGGCCCGGGGTCGCGAGTCAGGTAGCGGGCGGCATGGGTGAGGATGAAGTCCACCTCCTCATCCAGCGCCCGCGGTTCCAGAAGAGCCTCCGGGATCGGGGTGTCGGTGGTGCCCAGCACCACCACCCCGTGCCAGGGGACGGCGAAGAGGACCCGCCCGTCGTCGGTGTGAGGAACCATGATGGCCGAGTCCCCCGGCAGGAACTCCCGCCCCACCACCAGGTGCACCCCCTGGCTCAGGGTGATCAGGTCGGAGGCCTGGGGGTCGTCCAGCCGCCGCACCTCGTCGGTGAAGATCCCGGTGGCGTTCACCACCACCCGGCCGTCCACTTCGAAGTGCCGCCCGGTCTCGACCTCCACCGCCTCCACCCCACTCACCATACCGGCCGTCTTGCGCAGTCCGGTAACCCGCAGATAGTTGAGCGGCACCCCGTCCAGGTCGGCCACGGTCTGGGCCAGGTTGATGGCCAGGCGGGCATCGTCGAACTGCCCGTCGTGATAGACCACCCCGCCCCGCAGACCCTCTGGTTCCAGGGTCGGCAGCCGCTCCAGGGTCTCCTCTTCGGAGAGCAGGTGCGAAGGGCCAAGGCCCAGCTTCCCGGCCAGCAGGTCGTAGACCTTGAGGCCGGCCCCGTAGAAGGGGCCGTTCCACCACTCGTAGGAGGGGACCACGAAAGCCAGGTTGCGCACCAGGTGGGGGGCGTTCTGCATCAGCAGGCCCCGCTCATGCAGGGCCTCGATGACCAGCGAGACGTTCCCCTGCTGCAGGTAGCGCACCCCGCCGTGAACCAGCTTGGTACTGCGGCTCGAGGTCCCCTTGGCGAAGTCGTGCTGTTCGAGCAGCAGGGTGCGGTAACCCCGGGCAGCCGCCTCCACCGCCGTCCCCAGCCCGGTCGCCCCGCCGCCCACCACGATGACGTCCCAGAAACCCTCATAGGTGTCCAGCCGCTGCAGTAGAGCGTCCCGGTCCATCCGTCTTCCTCCCGTCAGGCTCCTGTCCCTGCCGTTCCTGTCCTTGCTCCCGTTCCTGCTACTGCTCCTGTTCCTGCTCCTGATCCCAGTCGCGGGACCGCTCCACCGCCCGGCGCCACTCGGCCCGGCGGGCGGCTGCCGCCTCGACCGGCAGAGCCGGTTCGAAGACCCGGTCCACCTGCCACTGCGCGCCGATCTCCGCGGTGTCCTTCCAGAAACCGACCGCCAGGCCGGCCAGGTAGGCGGCGCCCAGGGCGGTGGTCTCGAGCACCTTCGGCCGGATGACCCGGGCGCCCGAGATGTCGGCCTGGAACTGCATCAGGGTGTCGTCCACCGCCGCCCCGCCGTCCACCCGCAGTTCCTCGAGTCCCTGCCCGGCATCGACCCGCATAGCCTCCAGCACGTCCATGGTCTGGAAGGCGATGGCCTCCAGGGCGGCCCGGGCCAGATGTCCGGCCGTGGTCCCCCGGGTGATCCCCACGATCGTGCCGCGGGCGAAGGGGTCCCAGTGCGGGGCCCCCAGCCCGGCGA
>CAYUVJ010000309.1:0-3788 GCA_964447955.1 uncultured Gemmatimonadota bacterium | reverse complement strand
GTCTTCCTGGACGCCCACCCGGCCGATGTAGAGGTCGGTCGGTGTGGTGAAATCCTGATAGGAGTAGACGTAGGTCTGGCGGTCCCGGGACCAGGAGGCGACATTCATCAGGCCGGTGCTCTTGGCCAGGTCCTCGACCCGGCCGGAAGCCACCTCGAGCCGCTGCGGCCAACGGGCCGTGCCCCAGCCCCCGCTGAAATAGAGGAAACGTCCGTCGGCATCGGGTTCGGATCGGCCGATCGGCCCCTCGTGTTCGGCGGTCAGGTTTCGCCAGAACCGGTCGGCCGAATCGACGTCTATCATCCAGAGGTCTCCGTTCCCCGCATCCCAGATCGTCTGACTGACCGCGTTGAAGACGATGTGCCGGCCGTCGGGCATCCAGACCGGCGAGCCTTCGGGAGATTCGTTGTCGGTGAGCCGGGCGATCGCCTTGTCCTCGATGGTCAGCAGATACAGTTCGGCTCTGCCGCCGGTGTTGCGGCGATTGTCGGGGCGGGCTGAGAGAACGATCCGTCGACCGTCGGGGGAGATGTCGAAGCCTCCCACACTCCAATCCCGTTCGGTCAGTCGAGTCAGTTCCTTGGTCTCGGGGTCATAGTGCCAGAGGTTCGACCACTGTTCACGGCCCTGTCCGTTGGGCCCTTCGTTCACGTAGACATGGTCGTAGCCTTCTTTGACCGCCTTCTCCAGGTCCTCGTCCTTCTCGTCCTTCCGGATGATGAAGAAGGTCCCGTCGGGCGATAGGGTCCAGGACCCCTGGTTCTCGGTCCATTCGGTGATCGGGAGCGCCTCACCCCCGGTCAGGCGGATACGGTGGATCTGGGAGACCCGCTTATCGTCCTTTTCGATGGTCCGGTTGAAGTAGATGGTCTTGGCGTCGGGGGCCCAAGTGAACCCGCTCCCTCCCTCTTCCCCGATGAACCGCCAAGGCTCTGCGCTGCCGTCGGTCGGGGCCAGCCACCAGGTGGTCTCCGATTCATCCGCGTCGTAATCCCGGGTGGTCTTCGAGAAGAGGACCCACTGCCCGTCCGGGGATATCTGCGCCCCACCGACCGAGACGAGTCGGAACTGGTCGTCCACACTCATGGGACGTCGAACTGCGGTCTCGTCGGGCTGGGCGGAGACCCCGGTGCTCATAAGAGCCGACAGTAGGGCCAGAACGACACACAAACGTAGCGGGCGGAAGAGTCGCATTGCTGATCCCTCCTGAAACGCTAGATTGACGGAACCTCAACCAGATATGTTCGCTGGATATGCGAAGTCTATCCCGCACGACTCAAGCTCGCAACCGGAGCACAAGGAGCACGCTATGTCGAACATCAACCTCTTCCCGGACGGCCGGCGGCTTCTCCTGCCGGTCCTCATGCTGCTGCTGGCCCTGCCCTCCCTGGCCGGGGCCCAGGACCAGCTGCCCGCCGATCGGGCGGACTACAACCGGATCATGGAGACCGCCGAGCCGGTTGCGAGACTGCCGCTCATCGAGGTGTTTCTCGAAACCTATCCAGAGTCCCGCTACCGGATCTCGGTACTGATGCAGGGGATCGGGGCGAGCGCCGCCATCGACGTCAGTGATCCGCGGGTGCTCGACTACGCGAACCGCTACCGGGAGGCCTACGCCGCACAGGGCCAGCCCACCTCGGCCGCCCTGGCCCACGCCTATGCCGCCCGGCAGCTGGCCGAGGCCGGGGCCTTCCTGGAAAAGTCGGGTGAGTGGGTGGAGACGGCCTTTACCCTGCTGCCCGAGGACACCTCGCCCCGCGGCCGGAACACGCTGGCCAACGTGCTGGATGTGGCCGCTTTCGTGGCCTCGGCCCGGGGTCAGACCGACCGGGCCATCGAGCGGGAACGACAGGCCCTGGAACTCAGTCCCTCCTCGGCCCCCTATCGCATCACCCTGGCCGGCTATCTGCTCGACGCCGACCGGGCGGACGAGGCGGAACCCCTGGTCGGCCGCGCCCTGCTGGAGATGCCGACGAACCCTGACGGGCCAGTGGTCCTTGCGCGGCTGGTAGCGTCCCAGGGAGGCGGGGCCGACTATCGCGACCGGCTGCTGGCCGCCGCGGCCGACGAACTGATCGCCGATGCTGAGGACCCCCAGGCGGCCCGGCTGGCCATCGCCGGCGGGCTGGCCCAGCTCGGCGCGCTCAAGGAACGGGTGATCGAGTACGCCGGCGGGGTCGGCCCCGAGGCGGGAGCGGCTTCCCTGCTGGAAGCCCGGATCGCACTGGCCCAGGTACTCAGTGCCGAATCGGACTGGTCGCGGATGCTCTCGTTCCTGGAACCGGTCCAGCGTCTGGCCTCACCCTACGACACCGAGTTCCATGTGGCCTACGGGTGGGCGCTCGAAGGCCTGGGGCGGGACCAGGAGGCCGTGGAGGCCTACCTGGCCGGCACCTCGATGTTCGACCGGGAACCGGTCCTGGAGCGGCTCATCCCCCTCTGGGTCCGCCTGTACGGGAGCGCGGACGGGCTCGACCAGGCCAAACAGGCTTATATGGCCCGGCTGGAGGAATGGGAGGTCGAAGGAGAGTTTACGGTTCCCCGCCGGCACAACGGCCGGGTGGCGCTGGCCGAACTCTTCACCGGCGCCGAGTGCCCCCCCTGTGTCGCCTCCGACCTGGCCTACGACAACCTCATCGGCTACTACCCGGACGAGGTCCTGGCCGTGTTGGTCTACCACGTGCACATCCCCGGGCCCGACCCGTTGACCAATCCCGATACCGAGGCCCGGATGGCCTACTACGGCCGGGAAGTCGTCCGAGGCGCCCCTACTTCGATCATCGACGGCACCGACTACTCGGTGGGGGGTGGCGGAGCGGCGGCAGCCGCCAGTCGCTTCGGCACCTACAGCTGGTCGATCGAACATGCCCTGGAGCAGGCCCCCGAGGTAACCATCGCCCTCCGGGCCTCGCGGCGGGGACGGACGGTCTCGGCCCGGGCCGACGTACGTCCCGCCCGGGGAGTATCGCTGGAAGGCCGTGACCTGCGACTGCGTCTGGTGCTGGCGGAGCGGATCGTGCACTACACCGGGGGTAACGGGGTGGCCGAACACCGGATGGTGGTCCGCGACCTGATGGGCGGACCCGACGGCATGGCGGTGGCGGCCACCGGCCGGACCCGCAGCGAACAGAGCACCGACCTGGTCGTGCTGGAAGGCGAGCTGCTCGGTTATCTCGACCAGTGGGAGGAAGACAACGCCCGTTCGTTCCGGAACGGTCCGGGCTTCCGGGAGAAGACCAACCAGGTGGCCGACGAGGATCTCTTCGTGGTCGCCTTCGTCCAGGATCAGGAGACCAGAGAGGTACTGCAGGCGAGACTGGTGCCCGTCCGCTGAGGCACCAGGTCCCGACCGGGAGGGTTCGGCGTGGACCTCGAAGCGCTGGAACAGGAATGTGACATCACCTTCACCCGAGCCAGCGGGCCGGGCGGTCAGCACCGCAACAAGGCGGAGACCGCGGTGCGTCTGGTCCATCGGCCCACGGGGATCACGGTCGTCGCCGCGGACAGCCGCTCGCAGTATCAGAACAGGGTGAGCGCCCTCCAACGGCTGGCGGAGCGCCTGGAAGCGATCGAGCAGCGTCGCCGGGCCGCCGACAAGCGCCGCCGCCGCAAACGGACCCGCCCCAGCGCTGCGGCCCGCCGCCGTCGTCTGGATTCCAAACGCCGCCAGAGCCGTAAAAAAGACCTCCGCGGCCGGGTGCGTCCGGGTGATGATACCTGACCGAATCACTTCCCCATGATGGTACTCAGCGAGTAGTCGCCCGAGGCGTCCACATTGGGGAATACCC
>CAYUVJ010000308.1:0-3801 GCA_964447955.1 uncultured Gemmatimonadota bacterium | reverse complement strand
GTCGGCTCGTAGGCCGAGAGCACCAGATAACCTGGGACCAGGAGCCCTCCGGGATAGAAGCCGGTCACGCCGGTGAAGACCAGGGCCAGCAGGACCCCGATGAAGAGACTATCGATCGCCAAGAGGCACCCCCTGCGCTTCCCAGTGGGCGAGCAGGCGCTCACCATCCCCCACGATATTGCCCAGCCCGACGATCCAGGCGCCGGGAGGGGTCCGCCGGACCAGCTCGTCGGTCAGATCCCCCGGCTCTCCCTCTTCCAGCACCCGGGTGCCCCGGCAGCGGCGGGCCACGATCCGGGCCCCGGAACCGGTGACGAAAAGACCGGTCAGATCGGAGAAGAGGTCCCCCCGCAGCGCGTCGATCCACTGGGCCGTCCGGTCGCCCCGGTCGGCGCGCAGCACCAGCAGGCCGTGGACCTCCGAGACCGGGATTGGCGCCAGCCGTTCGAACAGGCGGACCAGGGTCCGCCGGCTGGAATCCGGGTCGTTGGCGGCGAAGGCGCTGACCAGCACCCGCTCCCCTCCCCCCTGCTCCCCCGGGACCGGCCAGCGCCAGGCGCGCAGGGCACCCGGGTCGGGCACGGCCTCCCGCAAGCCGGCCTCCAGCCCCTCTTCCTGGACCCCCAGGTGACGCCCGAGGGCGGCCACCAGGTCGATGTCCTCCGGGAAGAGGGCATCCCCGGTCCGGGCGGCCTCCCCGGACCACGATCCCGGCGGCACCACCTGGAGTCTGCCTCCACTCTGTCCGATCACCCGGGCCCAGAGCGTCCGGCACTCGCTGTCCGGGACGAAGAGGTCGGCCCCACTGGGGATCCCGCAGGCCAGCACCTCGGCCACCGTCTCCTCGGTCGGCCCCATCGCCTCGGGATGGTCCCGGCGCACGTTGGTCATCACCACCACATGGGGACGGACCAGGCGCTCCGCCTCGACCCATTGGTACTCCGCCTGCAGGCTCATCGCCTCGGCCACCAGCACCTCGGCGCCAGCCTCGACGGCTTCCCGCACCAGTCGCTTCTGTTCGATGATGGAGACCAGCCCGCGGCGGGGGACGTCGCGTTCGGTCCCGTCGGGGAGGATCCAGCGAGCCTTCGAGCCGGTGGTCTTGGCGAAGACCCGTCGCCCGTCCGCCCGCAGCACCGCGGCCAGGCGGCGGACCGTGCTCGACTTGCCCCGGGTGCCGTTGACCAGGATACGCACGGGGATGCGTTCCAGACGCCGCCGATGGCGGACGGCTTCCCCGGTCAGCCAGGCCAGGTAGCCCGCGGTGAGCAGAAGCAGCAGCGTCATGGGCCCATCCTAGGCCGACTCGGGACCTCTGCACAACGCGGCCGGCGCCGTGGGGATGAACCTTCACGCCACGATACGCGTTCTATTGATAGACCAGAGACCCTTCGATGCCGTCCACCGTCCTCCCCGCTCCCCCTCTCTCTCGACTCCTGACGACCCTGGGCCTCCTCCTTTGCCTCGCCGCCGGCCTCGTTCTGACGGCCTGCGCCGGAGAGGAACGACCGGGGGACGACCGGTTCACGGTCACCGTGGAGGACGGGGTCACTGTCGCCCGCACCACCGGCGGCCCGCTCATCTCCGGAGACCTCTTCACCCTGGAGCCGCTACTGACCCTGCAGCAGGACCCCGAGGTCCCCGAGAGCCTGCTCTTCCGGGCCACCTCCTTCCGCCTGGGCCCCGACGGCCGCTACTACGTCTCCGACTACGGCAACAGCCGGATCGCGGTCTACGACGCCGAGGGGCGTTTCGAGCAGGCTTTGGGCCGCCGGGGGGACGGTCCGGGGGAGTTCTACCAGCCGTACCTCCAGTCCGTCCACGACGGGGTGGTCTCGGTCTTCGACTTCAACCACCAGCGCGAATCGCGCTTCGACCTGGAGAGCCGACTGCTGGAGACCGTCCGTCTGCCCGGCGGGGGGCTGACCATCGGACTGCAGCGACTCTCCGAGGTTGGGATACTCTGCTCCGGGGTGAACGCCCGGGAGGAGGACGATATCGGCTGGACCGGGCGCACCCTGACCCTGCTCACTCCGGACGGCGCCGACACCCTCTGGACCCTGGCCACCGGTCAGGTGCCGGAGAACCGGCTCTCCCGGATCCAGGTCGCCGACGGGACGTGGTCGACCTTGAGCGTCGACATGCCCTTCCCCCCCACCCCAACCGCCCAGTGGGTCCCCGGACGGGGATTCCTGCTGGCCGAGGGGGACCATCCCGAACTGCGCTGGTACGACCTGGAGGGGCGGCTGACCGGTCGGGTCCTCTTCGAGCCCGGGACCCATGAACTGACCGATGCGGTCAAGCGGCAATACGAGGAGCGTCTCTGGCAGCAGCGGGTGGCGAGCGCCCGGCGCCGGGGACGGGATCCCCAGCCGGTGCGGGAAATGGTCTATCCCGAACGGCCGGGCCTCTGGTCGTGGTCCGTCCAGGACGAGGCCGGCAACGCCTGGCTGCTGGACACCTGGTCGGAGGAGCTGGGACTGGAAGGGGACCGGGGGCACCGCTTCCACGTGGTCGCCGCCGACGGCCGCTACCTGGGGACCACCCTGGCCCCGGTCAGCCGCATCACCATCGAAGGGGACCGTCTCCTGGCCGCCGTCGAGGACCCGGAGAGCGGCGAGGTGGCTTTCACCGTCTTCCGTCTCCTGCCGGCGGTGCCCGGCCTGGTCTATCCTTGAATCCGACACGCTGAGGCTTCACCCCGGCCGGTCCGGGGTATAGAGTGCGGGGACGATCCTCGAGGAGAGCACAGCGATGCGTCTGAACACGATTCGAAGCGACCGGCCGGCCCGGCACCCGATCGTCCTGACTGGACTGACCCTGATAGCCGGACTCGGCCTGATCCTGTCCGGCTGCGCCCGGGAGCCCGAAGCCCATTGGTACCGCGGCAACACCCACACCCACTCGCTCTGGAGTGACGGCGACCTGGCCCCGGAAGCCATTGTCGCGCGGTACCGCGAGGCGGGTTATCACTTCCTGGTACTCAGCGACCACGACCGCTTCCAGACCGGGGAGCGCTGGTATCCGGTGCGGGCCGAGGGTCAAGGGGACCTTACCCAGACTCGAGTGCGTGGACTGATGGAACAGTTCGGGGATACCGGAGTGGTGACCCGGGGGCGGGAAGGCCGGGTCGAGATGCGGCTGAAGACCTTCACCGAACTCCAGACCGCATTCGAGGAGCCCGGCCGATTCCTGCTGGTGCCCGGGCACGAACTCTCCGACGGGACCGAGGGGCTTCCGCTCCATTTCAACGTCCTCAACACTACCGAGGTGCTGCCCCAGGCCCGGGGGACCACGATGGAGACCACGCTGCTGGCCGACGTGGCCGCTTTCCGAGCCCTGCAGGAGAGGACCGCCCATCCGCTGGTACTCCATCTCAACCATCCCAACTGGCACTGGGCCCAGGATGCGGCCGACCTCGCCCGTTCGCCCGATCTGCGCTTCTTCGAGGTCTTTAACGCCAGCACGGGCTGCAACAACGACGGGGACGCCGACCATCCCAGCACCGACGTACTCTGGGACCGGGCCCAGGTCGTGCGACTGCAAGCAGGCATGCCCCTGCTCTACGGGCTGGCCAGCGACGACGCCCACGACTACTTCCGGACCGGCCCGGACGTCTCGGCCCCTTTCCGGGGCTGGGTCGTGGTGCGGGCCCCGGAGCTGACGCCTGACGCACTCATGCGAGCCATGGACGCCGGCGACTTCTACGCCTCGACGGGGGTGGGACTGACAGACCTTCGGGTCGACGGCCGATCCTATCGGGTGGATATCGACGCCGTACCCGAGGTGACCTATACCACC
>CAYUVJ010000307.1:0-3803 GCA_964447955.1 uncultured Gemmatimonadota bacterium | reverse complement strand
GTGAAACGATGATCGTCTCGGTCGGCGCCCGTCCTGTTTTCCACATCCCGTTGCGCTCCACGGTAACCATACTGTGAGCTTTGCGTTTCCTCCCGTTGTGCAAATCCGAGTTGCCGGTTAACCTTTCGTTAACCTTGTGGGTATGCGTTGAGGGGAGTTCCGGGTGGTTCGGTTTGTGTCGGCTTTCGCCATGGCGGCAATGATTTCTGCCGTTTCCCCCGTTCCGGCCGGTGCGGCCGGTCGCATGATCACCGGCGGTCTCACGTGGCTGCTGGGCGGCCCCGGGATCGCCTGCCTGTACCTGCGGGAGAGCCTGCACGAGCGACTGGATCCCCGGGCCACCGGCTGGTTCGCGGTCCGGGAGCCCTTCCGCTTCGATGTAGCTCATCGGGAACTGCGGGACGACGCCCGTCGGCTGGAGGGGGGGACCCCGGCTCCGGCCGCGGTCTTCGCCGCCCGGGCCGGGCTCGACCTGGTGCTGGAACACGGGGTCGAGGCGCTGGGTACCCGGACCCTCGAACTGGTCGACCGGCTGGTCGCCGGGGCCGCCGAACGGGGGATGGAGGTCAGGCTCCCGGAAGCCGGGGGGCATCGTTCCGGGATCGTGATCCTGCCCGACCCCGACCCCCGGGCGACCGTGGCCGCTCTGGCGACCGAGGGGTTCATCGTGGACGCCCGCCCGACCGGCGTGCGGGTCTCACCCTACGCCTACAACCGGCCGGATGATATCGACCGGCTGCTGGACGCCATCCAGGGGATCAGGGCCACCAGGTAAGGGAAGTCCCGGCTTTTCCTGGACGATATCTCTCGGAGAGCGGGTCGGCGGGCGCCGCGGTGTTCAGTCCTCGCTCGCCTTACCGTCCAGGGCGCTGCGCAGCCCTCTCAGCAGGGCCGGGGCGTTCAGCGGTCTTTCGACCAGGGAGACGGTCGGCGTCCCCAGGTAACGGCGGGCGGTCGGACCGGGGGTCGGTTCGCCCAGCAGGACGAGCAGGACGCCGGGATCGACCCGCTGTACCTCGATGAGGGTCTTCACCCAGGTCATCTCGGGCATCGTGATGTCGAGCAGGACCAGGTCGACGACCCGAGCGTGCCGCTTGTAGAGGTCGATCCCCTCGACCCAGTTGCGGGAGGGGAGGGCGTTGTAGCCGAAGCGCTCGATGACGTCCTCGGCCCGTTCCCGTTCCTTGAGGTCCTCGATCACGATGAGTACGGTCTCGTGGCCGCTCAGACGGGCGGCTTCGCCCTCCTCGAGTTCGACCGCGACCTCCTCCTCGGATTCCTTCTCCGTAGCTTCGGCCGGGGTCTCGAAGACCTCCTCGATGGCTTCGGGTGAGGGCTCGGGAAGGTCCGCGACCGGTTCCTCATCGGCGATGGATACCGGTTCCTCGGCCGCCGCGGTCTCCCGCGGTGCCTTGACCTCCGGGACGGTCTCCTCCTCGACCGGGATCTCCGCGGCCTCCGTCACGACCTTCCCGGCGGCCGGGTCCGCGGCGGCCTCCGCCGGGACCGTCTCCGGAGCCGTCGCCGCGGCCGGTCCGGCCGTCTCCTTGACCGGGGCCGGACGGGTCCGGGCCACCCGGGAGCGGGGCAGGAAGAGTTCGACGGTGGTGCCGCTCCCCGGCTCGCTCTCGATCCCGATGTAGCCTCGGTGATTCTTGAGGACCGTGTAGGCGACCGCCAGTCCGAGACCGGCCAGCGGGTTGCCGCCGCGGGTGGTGAAAAGCGGTTCGAAGACGTGATCGAGGATCTCGGGCGGCATCCCCGGTCCGTTGTCCGACACGGTGATGTGGGCGTACTGGCCGGGGGGCAGCAGGAACCCGCGCCGGGGGCGGGCCCGCTTCACTTCCTCGGTGGAGACCACGACCTTGACCTCGCCGCCGGTGCTCCCGGCCGCCTGGCGGGCGTTGCGCAGGACCTGACGAAAAGCCTCCTCGAGCTGATCGGCGTCTCCGAAGACCGGGTAGGGCTCGCCCTCGATCCGGGTCTCGACCAGGTCGCCGGCGAGATCGGGGTCGTCCTCGAGGGATTCGACCACCCGGGCGATCAGTTCGGGTACCGCCAGTTCCCTGCCGTCGCGGATCCCGCGCCGGGGGAAAAGGTCGACCCGATGCTCCAGATCGGAGAGACGCTGGAAGGCGCCGGCCGCTTCGGCGTCCCCGCTCTGCTCGACCAGACTGCTCAGGGTCTCCAGGGCGCTGCGCAGGTCGGCGGCCACCCCGTTCATCAGCCGGTTGAGCAGGTCGATCTTCTCGGTGAAGACGAGCCGGCGGCGCAGGGATTCCTCGTCGGACACGTCCTGGACACCCACCAGCAGGGTGACGCCCCCCTCACCCTGATAACCGGCGGCGTGCAGCCGCAGGATCTGGATGGAACCGGTGCCGTCGATGAGATGGAGGTCGAAGACCTGGGGTTCGGAAGCCGCCCGGCCCAGGTAATCCTGCAGACGTTCGGCATCCCCCGGATCGATGAGCGAGACCAGGGGCTGACCTTCGATCTCCCCGGCCGGGAAGGCGGTCAACCGGCAGAAGCCGGGGTCGACCCACGAGATGGTACCTTCCCCATCCAGGGCGATCACCCCGTCGAAGACCGCCTCGACGAGGGTCTGGAAAGCGTTGGCTCCGTTGTCGGAACCCTCGCCGTTACGCTTACGGAGGAACGGGAACGCCATGCCATCTCCCTGTCTGTGGACCCGGAGCGGCTATCCAAGTGCAATCTAGGGCAGCATATGACACGGGGGGTCACCGCCGCAACCTGCGGCGGCGGTTGACGCTGGGGGGCGCGGCCGTATCTTGGTCTCCGTGATAGGCAAACCTCTCCATGTCCCGCTCCAGGGACACTTCCGGGGGTGATTCCGTGTCCGGATCGAGCACCGCGGCTCCGACCACCGAGGTCACAGCCCTTCAGGCGCGTATCCGTGAGTTGGCAGAAGCCAGGAATGCCGTCATCCTGGCCCATAACTACCAGATCGGCGATGTCCAGGATGTGGCCGACTTCGTGGGAGACAGCCTGGAACTCTCCCGCCAGGCAGCCGAGGTGGAGGCCGAGCGGATCATCTTCTGCGGCGTCCACTTCATGGCCGAGACGGCGGCCATCCTCTCACCCCAGAAGATCGTCCTGCTCCCGGACCTGGAAGCGGGCTGCTCCCTGGCCGCCACCATCGACGCCACCGCCCTCCAGGCCTGGAAGGACGACCATCCCGGCGCGGTCGTGGTCTCCTATGTGAACACCACCGCCGAGGTCAAAGCCCTTTCGGACTACTGCTGCACCTCCTCGAACGCCGTTCAGGTCGTGGAGAGCATCCCGGAGGAGACCGACATCCTCTTTCTCCCCGACATGTTCCTGGGCTCCTATGTCCAGGCGGTCACCGGGCGTAAGAACCTGCATCTCTGGCCGGGGGAGTGCCATGTCCACGCTGCCATCCCCCCCGAGCTGATCGAGCGCCTGGCGGTCGAGTACCCCGAGGCCGACCTGCTGGTCCACCCCGAATGCGGCTGCTCGACCTCATGCCTGTACCTCGCGGCCTCCGGACGTCTCGACCTGGGGGACCGGGAACTGCTGGTGGTCAGTACCGGCGGGATGATCCGGCACGCCCGGGAGAGTTCCGCCGAGCAGTTCGTGATAGCCACCGAGACCGGTATCCTGCACCGCCTCCGCAAGGATGGGCCGAAGAAGGAGTTCATCCCGGCCTCCGAGGACTCGATCTGCGAATACATGAAGCTGATCACCCTGGACAAGGTCCTCTACTCGCTGGAACACGACGTCCACCGGGTGACGGTCTCCCCGGAGATCACCGCCAAGGCCCG
>CAYUVJ010000306.1:0-3818 GCA_964447955.1 uncultured Gemmatimonadota bacterium | reverse complement strand
AGCTCCGAGTGTCCCCAGGCATAGTCCGACTGGAAGGGATTGGTGGCGGTCACCTGACGGGCGCCGGCCAGGTCGGGTCCGCCCACGAAGTAGTCGGGGGAGTCGTCGAAGTCCTGGACGGTGTAAGCGTAGACGTCGGCCTCCTCGGCCTTGCTCAGGCGGCCCACGCTCTTGTCCAGGAAGACCAGCTGCTCGAGGGGACGACCGATACGCATCCGGGCGTAGCCCCGCTTCTTGGTCCACTCCCCATACAGGCTCAGGTACATCAGCTTACCCGGGTCGATGAACTCCTCCTCCCGGTCGAGCCGGACATAGCGGTGGACGATCCGGTCGGCGGCGGCCCCCGTCAGGTTGTTCGCCCGGGACCCGTCGGGCCGCACCTCCCAGATGTCAAACTCGTCGTAGAGCAGGACGGAGGCATCGTTCTTCGTCCAGCCGGCGAATCGGAAGGGGGGCTTCTGCTCGACGGTGTGGTCGTCCTTGAGGTCGACGAACACGGTCGGCACATTCCGGGTGATGTTGGTGTGGGTCCCCCGGGCCAGGTCGTAGACCCAGTAGTGGTCGTCCTCCAGATAGAGGAAGTACTTGCCGCCCGGACTGGTCCCGAACCCGTACTGGAGCCGGTCCTTGAACTTCGTGCGCTCCCCGGTGGCGACGTCGATCAGGTAGTAGTCGGCGTAGACCGGGCCGAACATCCGGTCGGTGTCGTAGGGGGTCCCGTCGGCACCGATGGCCAGCTTCTGGCCCTCGACCAGGGAGACATTCTCGGTCTCCTCGTTGCCCAGCTGGACGAACCGGCCGTCGTCCAGGTGCCAGACGGCCAGGAAGTGGCGCTGCCGCAGCTGCTGGGCCCGGACCTTCTGCTCGGGGATGATGTCCACGTCGAGGGCGTGCCAGACCTCCACCCCCGGCGGCTCGTCGGCGCTCTCCCGCTCCCCGGCCTGCTTGGTGGTGTCCTGCTCGGCCGGGGCCGGCCGCTCCGGCTTCTCAGGCTTCTTCTCCCACTCCTTGATGCCGAAGAAGAGCATCGAAGCGTCGTCGGACCAGCCCAACCCGACCGATCCCCCGGCCCGTCCGAAGTCCACGATCCGGAAATCGGCGGGGAAGGAGGCCGCCTGTGCGTGGTCGAAGGTCTTCATGTCGGTGCGGCGCCCGCTCAGGTTGCGCCAGGCCAGCACGTCGTGGGTGGGATCCTCATAGCCCTCGTCCTCACGGGTGCGCAGGACCGCCAGGTCGTCGTCCTTCTCCTTCCAGGTCAGACGGGTATAGGTCGAGGTCGAGGAGTCCAGGGTGCGCAGGGTCCCGGTGGTCGGGTCGTAGAGCTGGACGCCGTTGCCCGACTTGCGATCGGTGGCGATGACCATGGCCAGCAGATTCCCCTCGTCCTGCCAGGCGGACTCGGCCACGTTGCCGAACTGGGTGTCGCGGCCGCTGGTCAGGTCACGCAGGATCAGGTCGACCCCCGGTGCGCGGCTCCCCTGCGGGCCGTAACCCCGCATGGTCAGCCAGGAACCCTCCTCGGCGAAGGAGAAGGAGGATATCGCCTCCAGCACCTTCTCCTCACCGGTCTGCAGGTCGAGCAGACCGAGTTTGTTCTGGACCGGTTTCTTGGCCTGTTCCAGCTTTTCCCGCTCCTCCTCGGAGAACCCGATGCTGTAAGCCAGCCAGCGGGAATCGGGACTGAAGGCCGGACGGCTGCCGTAGGCGACCACCCGGGTTGAGTCGATGCTCAGGCTGCGGATGCGTAGTTCGTTCTCGCCGTTGGTCCGGCTGATGGTGTAGGCCATCCATCGGCCGTCGGGGGAGAATTGGCCCATCCCGAGCGATTCCCACTGGCCGTAATCCTCGGGCTGGATAGGGGGCTTGTCCTGGGCGCCGGCGGTCGCGGCCAGGAATAGTACGAACAGGATCGCGACCGGGATACGGCGCAGGTTCGGGCGCGGCATGAGAGGGGGCCTCCTGTCTGGGGGAGTGGGTCGGCTGCGTTGCTTGATGCAGGCAGTCTATGTGAACATCCTACGGAAGTCCATCACCGGGAGATGCGGGAAATGAGTCGATTCGAACACATCGCCCCCTACTACGAGTTTCTCTTCCCGGCCACCATCGTCCGCGCGCTCCGTCGCGTTACCTGACCGACCTCTTCTCACCACTTCCAGTAGAAGGTCAGCAGGAAGGTGGTCTCGGCGTCGGCGTTGCCGGTCTTGGTCTGCTGGATGTTCGGGATGAGCGAGAACCCCTTGGCGGCGAGGTAGTCGACACCGGCCACGATGTAGGTGGTCTGGTCGTCGTCCACGTCGGTGTCGGGATCGAACCGGTCGAACTTGGCCAGCAGGGTGATCGGGCTGTCGGGGATACCGAAGCGCCCGAAGGCCGAGAGACCCCGGGCCTTCTGGTCCTCGGTCATGTCCCAGTTGGAGATGCTGGTGAACGAACCGCCGACGTTCAGGGTGCCCGTGGTGTAGCCGATCGAGAGGTCCATGGTGGTTATGTCGTTCTGGTCGTTGGTGGTGTCGGCGTCGCCGTCGATGTCATAGCCGTTGAGACCGAACATCCCGGTGACCAGCAGACCCTCGACCGGGGTCAGCACGCCCTGGACCTCGTAGGCCTTCCGGTTGGCATCGTCGTCGGCCTTGTCGTAGCCCTCACCGTTGCTCATCAAGACGTTGACGCCGACCATGTCGTTGAACTTGAAGCGTCCCTGGACACCGAAGTCGGCCGAGGAGCGGATCTTGAAGTGGTCCTGCATGGTCTTGGCCACCGAGCGGTAGCCCCAGACCTCCTCGATGTCGCCGAAGAGGATGGTCCCCTGCAAACCGGTCCGCAGAGTGAACATCTCGTTCACCTTCCAGTCGGCGTAGGCGTGCTTGATGTAGAGGCGGACCTTGCCGTCGGTGTCCTGCTTGACGTCGGTCCGGAACCGGCCCTTCACCGCGTCCGATATGGTCATGTCGTAGGTGAGGTAGATCCGGCGGAAGTTGTAGGTCATCACGTTCTCGTTGGAGTCGGAGAGACCCTTCGACAGGTCGAAGTAGGCCCGACCCTTCAGTATGCCGTTCCCTTCCACCTGGGCGGCGGCGGGAGCGGCGGCGACGGCCACGACGAGCAGCACTGCGGCGGCGGTCATCAGACGATGGAACATCTACGGGACTCCTTGGTTGGTCGTGAGACCGGGACCCGCTTGTGCTGTGCTCGGTCGGGTCACGGTGTGAATCCTCTCCAGGTATCGATTCTCGTCCCTCAGGGTAGAGTAAGAATGTGCCAGGAAGGTGACACGCGGGCAACAAGACACCCCGGGCCACGGCCGGATCCGGTAGTCCGGCTCGACGCCCGCCGGCGGCTCACCTATCATGTATACTGACCGCGTACTCGGACCGCACCATCGCCCGGAGCAGCCGTATGAGCACCACCCGCCCCAAGTCCGACCACCCGGCCCCCGACCGACCGCCCCCGCCGTCCGGCGACAATATCCTGGTCAGTGCCGTCGACCGGGAGATGCGCCTCTCCGAGCCTTTCCGCAAGGCCTACGAGCGGATGGCCGAACGGGTGGTGGCGATCCACGGGGTCCAGCGGCGGATCCACCTGGGGGGTGGTGAGGCCAACATCGAGAAACAGCATGCCAAGGGGCGGCTCACGGCCCGGGAACGGGTGTAGCGGCTCGTCGACCCCGAGAACCGGTTCTTCGAACTAGGAGAGTTCGTGGCTTGGGAGATGTACCAGGAGTGGGGTGGGGCGCCCGCGGCCGGGGTGGTCTGCGGGCTGGGCACGGTCGAGGGCCGCTTGACGATGATCATCGCCAACGATGCCACCGTGAAAGCGGG
>CAYUVJ010000305.1:0-3838 GCA_964447955.1 uncultured Gemmatimonadota bacterium | reverse complement strand
GACTGACGGTGCTCTTCGACGAGGCCCGCCGCGGTGGCGTGGAGCGGTTCGTCTATGCGTCCTCTTCCTCGGTCTACGGCGACTCGACGCGCGAACCGAAGCGGGAGGGAGAGGAGGGACGGCCGCTCAGTCCCTACGCCCTGAGCAAGTCGGCGGGGGACCGGCTGCTCGAGATCCTCGCCGGGGAGGCTGTGCCGGTGATCGTGGGGCTGCGCTACTTCAACGTGTTCGGTCCCCGTCAGAATCCGGCCGGGGCCTATGCCGCCGCCATCCCGCGTTTCGCCGCCCGACTCCTGCAGGGGGAGCAGCCGACCGTCTTCGGGGACGGGCGGCAGACCCGGGACTTCACCTTTGTCGACAACGTCGTGGCGGCCAACCTGCTGGCCGTCCTGGCCGACCGCGGGGCCCATGGGCAGGTCTGCAACATCGGGTGCGGAGAGACCACCACGGTGCTCGACCTGTTCCGGCTGATCGCGGCCACGGTCGAACGGGTGACGGGACGGTCGTGCCCGAGTGAGCCCCTGATGGGACCGGCCCGCCCGGGGGAACCCCGCAGTTCGCTGGCCGACATCACCCGGGCCGGCCGGCTCCTGGGCTACCGGCCCCGGGTGAGTATCCGGGAAGGGCTCGAACCCACGGTCCGCTGGCTGGCGGAGCGGGGGGGATGACGATGCCCCGGACCCTTCTCGACCGACGCTCCCTCCGCCGCTGGTATCTCGGCCTGCGCCGACGGGCACTGGCTCCTTTGAGCTTGTCGGGTGGACGTGTGACGACCCTCCCGTCCGACGACCCCGAACGCCTGCTGGTCCTCCGCTGGGACCGCATCGGGGACATGGTCCTGACTACCCCCCTGCTGGCCGCGCTGCGACGGCGCTTCCCCTCGACCCGGCTGGACGTGCTCGCCTCCCCGGCCAACGCTCCGGTCCTGCGGGACCATCCCGACGTGGACCGGGTGGTGGTCTGGACGGGCCGTCCCTGCAGCCTCCGGGGGCGGGCGAGCCGTCGCGCCCTGGCCGGACTGCGCCGGGAAGGCTACGGGCTGGTCGTGGACCCCATCATGGACTGGCCGCTTCCCTCGGCCCGGCTCGCCGCCCGCCTGGCTCCCCTGCGGATCGGGTTCGGCGGCGGGGGCAGGGAGGTCTTCTATACGATCCCCGGCCCCGAGCCGGACGAAGAGACCCATTTCCTGGCCAACAACGAGCGGCTCCTGGCCGCCCTGGGTATCGCCGGATCCTTCACCCCTCCCCGTCTCGGCCTGCCGCCCCGCGAGCCGCCGGCGGCCCTGCGCGCGCTCGGGGTCCAGCCGGGGGGGTTCTATCCGACCCAGCGCTGGCCTTTCGAACGGTGGGTGGAACTGGTCGCCGAACTGCTGGACTCGGGCGGGGTCACGAGCGCGGTCCTGCTCCTGGGGCCGGAAGATGAGGAGGCCCTGGCCCGGGCCTGGGCCACCGGCTGTCCGGGACAGCCGGTCGTGCGGCCCGCCGACGCCTGGGAACTGGCCGTGGCCATCCGGGGCCTGGACGTGCTGCTCTGCAACAACAGCGGGCCGCTCCACCTGGCGGGTGCGCTGGGGGTACCGACCCTCTCGACCCTGGGACCGACCGACCCGGTCCGGTGGTGGCCGGTCGGTCCCCACCAGCAGGTGGTGCGCTCGCCCGACGGGACGATCGAAGGGATCGGCACAGAGCGGATGCGGGCCGGCTGGGAGGGACTCACGCAGGAGATCGGTCCGGTCCGGTCCGGGACCTGAGGCGACGCTCCCGGCCGGACCGACCTCAACGGGCAGGACTCAGCGACCGCGCCGACGGGTCTCCCAGGCCTCCATCAGCCGGTCGATCCGGTGCTCCCAGGTGTGATGCTCGCGGACATGCTCAAGACCGGCCCGGGCGATCGCCTCGCGTTCGTCGAAGTGCTCCAGGTAGTGAGTGATCCGCTGGCGGAGTTCGGCCGGATCGGCGAACGGGACGTAGTGCGTCCACGGGTCCAGCAGGGCGTCCACGTCCGGCGGACGGTCACTCATCAGGAAGGCGCTGCAGGCGAGCACCTCGAAGACCCGGGGGCTGACCTGGGCGAAGGGGACCTCCCCCCACGGCTCCATGAGGTGGATGTTCAGCACCACGGCGGCCGAGGCGAAGAGCCGCCGGCTCTCCTCGGGGCCGACCCCCCCGGGGACGATGCGGCACCCCGGCCAGGGCCGGACACGCTGCCAGCCGGGCCCGCGGATCTCCAGGGGGAGTCCCTCCAGCGACCGCAGGACGGCTTCCCGCCGGGGATACCACGAGCCGCAGAACCGGATCACCCGCTCCGGCTCGGCCGGGACCGGGAAGTAGGTGGAGGGGTCCGCAGCCGCCGGCAGCCAGAGGGTCTCCAGCCCGGGTCCTCGGTCCAGGACGGCGGCCATGTCCTGTCCCTGGACGGCGACCAGGTCGTAGGCGGGGGCCGTCTCGAGGACCCGCCGGCGGTAGACCTCGTCCCCCGGGAAGTCCGCGAACCAGACGACCGTGCCCGCGCCGGAGCGCCGCTGCGCGTCGGCCAGGGCCTCCAACGGCAGCCATCCGCCGTAGTTTACGAAGATGAGCTCGGGGGAGGAGGCGGCGACCGCTTTCAGGAAACGTCGTCCCAGCCGACCCTCCTCGACCGCCCGACCCATCCCCCGTTCCCCGACCAGCCGTCCCGGCAGCAGGTAGTCGCGATATTCCACGAACCGGACGGGGTGTCCCTGCTGCTCGAACGCCCGGATGAGGAACTCCGTGACGGTGGGGAAGGCGGGGTTGCGGTGGCCGACGAAGAGAACGCGCATGGTCACCCCGCCCGCCGGCGCCCCAGGATGGGATCGAGGTAACGGGTGAAGAAGAGGATCACCACCACCAGCGATCCCTCGGCCACCAGGGCCAGCAGCAGTGGACCCCAGCCCGCCCCGGCGTTCCGGAAGACGAGGTGTCCCGCCCCTCCGGCCAGCAGGCTGACACCGAGCGGTCCGGCCAGCAACCGCACCATGGTAGCGACCGGCAGCAGACGGAACCGGAGGGTCAGGCCCACCAGCAGACAGCCGTAGACCGCCACCGAGGCGACCAGGGTGGCCGCCACCACCCCGTAGAGTCCGTAGCGGCCGACCAGCAGGACGCTCAGGGCCACGTTGGCCACCAGTTTGACGATCGAGGCGTACATCTCCAGGCTCGGGTCCCCGAGGCCGCGGGCCGCGGCCGCCGCCGGGTTGGCCAGGACGAAGGCGAAGGTGGCGACCAGCAGGAGCAGGGCCACCTGTCCGCCGGTTGCGTAGTTCTGGATCCCAGTCCAGACCCGGACCACGTCCGGGGCGTGCAGGCAGAGGATCACGGTCATGGGGATGGCCAGTACCCCGATGAGCCGGTAGCCCTGGTCCATCGTGCGGGTTAGGGCACCTCCTCCGGCTCCGGCGGCGGTGGCGGGCACGATCGGCGGCACCACGACCGCCGGCACCATCATCAGCAGACCGGCCAGTTTCTGCCCGACGTCGTAGAGCGCGATGTTCACCGGTCCGGCTGCTCCCAGGAAGAGCGAGAGGATGATCTTGTCGGCGGTCCGGTTGCCCGTCTCGGCGGCCGAGGAGGCGTAGATCTTGATGCCGAAGGACCAGAGCGTCTTCACCGTGGCCCGGTCGACGGAACCGGGCCGGATCCGCAGTACGGGATAGAGCAGATGTCCGACCACGACCAGGAGGACCAGGTTGAGCGCCGAGGCGGCCATCCAAACCGCGGCCAGCTCGGTGATCCCGCCCGCCCGGCGGATGACGTACCACGACCCGCCAGCCATGGTGAGCTGGAAGACGACCATCACCAGGTTGGTCCAGCCCATCCGC
>CAYUVJ010000304.1:0-3845 GCA_964447955.1 uncultured Gemmatimonadota bacterium | reverse complement strand
CTCCATGGTACGAATAGACTATGTCATCTCAGGAAGGGGTTTGTCGGACAGACTCGATAAAGAGCATATTTCATCGGGTCCTTCAAGCGGTGACACTGATGTTTAAGGACGTGACGAACCCTGAAAGTGCCTCCCATCACAATCCTGTCCGGAACCACCACGGCGGGTCGGCTTATAAGACTTGCTTATCTGAAATAGCGCTCCTAGATTCCCAGCGACGCGAGGACGCCGCTCTGTTCGGATATTGCTCAGAAGCGGGAGATGCACCATGCATGCGGTTCGCCGACATCCGGGTACGGGTCTGCTGTTGTCCGGCTGTCTGATCCTGGCCGGTCTGCTGATCGGGCCGGTGACCGCTGGTGCCCAGAGCGTGGACGATTGTCAGATGTGCCACGGGGAGGCCTCGCTCTTCGAAGGGATGGAGCGGGCTGCACAGCTGGTCGTGGACGCCCAGGTCTACTCCGCCTCAACCCATGGACAGATCGGGATGAGCTGCGTGGACTGCCATCTCGACCTGGCCGGATTCATGGACTTCCCCCACGAAGCGGATCTGGCCCCGGTCGACTGCGGTGTCTGCCACGCCGACGTGAGCGAGATCTATGCCGGCAGCCTCCATGGCTGGGCGCTGGACCGGGGGAACCAGCGGGCACCCACCTGCGCCAGTTGTCACACCACCCACGACATCCGCTCTTCTTCCGACCCGGCCTCGACCACGCACAAGGCGAACCTGCCCGAAACCTGCTCGACCAAATGCCATGGAGAGGGGGGTCTGTTCGAGGACTCCATCGTCAAACTCCCCGAGTCGTTCCAGGACTACAACATGTCGGTCCATGGCCGAGGGACCCGGCACGGGGTCGAGGCCGCCGCCTCCTGCGACGACTGTCACGAGGTCCACGACCTGAAGAGTTCGGCCGACCCGACCAGCCCGATCAACCAGCGCAACGTGGCCGCCACCTGCGGGCAGTGTCACGGTGGTGTCCAGCGGATGTACGACGGCTCGATCCACGGCCGTGCTCTCCAGGCCGGAGTCACCGACAGCCCTACCTGCACCGACTGCCACGGCGAGCACTTGATCCTTCGACCGAGCGACCCCGAGTCGAGCACCTACATCGGCCGGATCGCCACATCCACCTGCGGTAACTGCCACGAGGACCCGATCATCATCCGAAAGTACGGCCTGCAGGGTGGGGTGGTCGGTTCCTACGTCGACAGCTACCACGGCTGGGCGGTGCGCCGGAAGCATGAGGACGCGGCCACCTGTATCAGCTGCCACACCGCCCACGAGGTACTGCCGAAGCGGGATCCCGGCTCCACCGTCAACGCAGCCAACGTGGTCTCGACCTGCCAGCAGTGCCATCCTAACGTCGACGCACGTTTTGCGGCCAGCTACACCCATACCTCGGCCTCGCTGGTGCTCAACCCGGTAAACTGGTGGATCCGGAACGTCTACCTGGTGCTCATCGTGCTCATCATCGGCGGGATGGTGGTGCACAACCTGGTCATCATGAACTTCTACATGATCGAGAGCCGGCGGCAGCAGGAGGTTCACTCCTGGGTCATGCGGTTCGACCGTCAGCAGGTCATCCAGCACCTGCTCCTGACGGTCTCCTTCGTGGTGCTGGTGGTGACCGGGTTCGCCCTGCGTTTCCCCGAGGCCTGGTGGGTCAAGGCCCTGTCCAGCATGGGACTCAGCGAGACGACCCGGGCGCTGACCCACCGGATCGCCGCGGTGCTCATGATCATCACCGCCTTCTACCACATGTGGTACATCTTCATGACCCGGCGGGGGCGTGAGGAGCTCCGGGCCATGCTCCCGGGGTGGCAGGATGTGAAGGACGTGCTGGAGAACCTCCGCTTCTACACTTGGCGGAGCCGGCGGGAGGCCAAGTTCGGCCGTTACGACTACTCGCAGAAGGCGGAATACTGGGCGCTCATCTGGGGGACCATCGCCATGATCCTCACCGGTCTGGTCCTATGGTTCCCCGGGGACGCGGTCAAGTTCCTGCCGGCCTGGTCGGTCCCGGCCTCGCAGACGATCCATTACTACGAGGCCTGGCTGGCCACCCTGGCCATCATCGTGTGGCATTTCTTCTTCGTGATCTTCCACCCCGAAGAGTACCCTATGAGCTGGACGTGGCTGACCGGACGCATGTCGGAACATGCGGCCAAGAAGCACCACGCCCGCTGGTACGAGGAGGAGATCGCCGCCCCGAGCGAGCGGCGGAAGACCCGACCGGAGACCGGAGTGACCCCCGATGGCGAGGATGCCTCTTCCTGAGTCCCGTATGAACAGATCCTCTGACGGACGGGCGGTGCGGACGCACCGCCTGTTCTCGTTCGGGGGGCCTCTGGCCGCCGCCCTCGTCCTGCTGGCGGCCTGCGGCGGACCGGTCCCGGAAGAGGGCCGGGTCGCCGACACCATCTTCACCGGCGGCCGCTTCTACACTATGGAGGCCGAGGACCCCTGGGCCGAGGCGGTGGCGGTCAAGGCCGGCCGCCTGGTGGCGGTCGGCTCCCGGCGGGAGGCCGACCGCTGGCGCGGTCCCGGCACCCGGGTGGTGGATCTGCAGGGGGACTTCGTGCTGCCCGGACTGATCGACGGGCACACCCACTTCGATTCGGCCGGCCGGCTGCTGCTGGGGGCCAACCTGCTGGAGGTGAGCGACGACGAGGGCCTGCGCCGCGAGATCGCGGCCGCTTCCGAACGGATGCCGAAGGGCTCCTGGATCACCGGCGGCACCTGGGGGGCCTACGAGTCGTGGGCGGCCGGTTCCACCGGCGAGGAGAAGACCACTTCGGGTGAGGCGGACCGCCTCTGGCGGCCCCACCGGCGGACCATCGACCCGGTCAGTCCGGACCATCCCGTCCTGGTCAACCGCTGGGACAACAGCATGCTCCTGGCCAACACCCGGGCCCTGGAAGCGGCCGGGATCGACCGTACCACCCGGGCCCCGCGCGGGGTGACCATGCACCGCGACCCTGACGGAGGGCCCACCGGCTTGTTCGAGGGAGACGGGGGGGCCATCCGCCGGCTCTTCGCGAAGGCCATCACTCCCCCCTCGCATGAGCAGCGCCTGGCCGAGTCCCGTCTGGCCCTGCAGGCCATGGCCGAAGCCGGCATCACCTGTATCCACGATATCACTCCTCCGGACCAGTTCCTGATCTTCCAGGAACTCCACGCCGCCGGGGAACTGACCGCCCGCATCCGTCCCCGGCCGACTCTGGAGAAGGCCGAATTGCTCCACCAGGTCGGGCTCACCTCGGGCTACGGCGACCCCTGGCTGCGGCTGATCGGTCTGAAGGACTTCGTGGACGGCATCATGGGTACCTGGGGGGCAATGTTCTACGAACCCTACGAAGACCGTCCCGAGAACTACGGCCTCTGGCGCACCCGCATGACCGACCCCTGGAGCATGGAGGAACTGATCCGCCAGGGCTTCCGCTACGGCTTTCCTCCCCATATCCACGCCATCGGAGACAAGGGTGTGGATACCCTGCTGACGATGTACGAGCGGGTCATCACCGAGCTGGATCTGACCGACCACCGGGCCCGGGTCATCCACGCCCAGGTGGTGCGCGACCAGGACTTCGCCCGCTTCGGGGAGCTCGGACTGGTGGCCGAGATCAACCCCTACCACCTCTCCGACGACATGCGCTGGATGGAAGAGCGGATCGGTGAGCGCTGCCGGGGGGCCTACGCCTTCCGCAGTCTGAAGGAGGGGGGGGCGGTGCTGGTCTTCGGGAGCGACTGGCCGGGGACCAACGCCGCCTGGTACCACCAGCACCCCCGCTACCTGATCCATGCGGCGGTGAATCGGACCACCCTGGAGGGGGAACCGGCCGGC
>CAYUVJ010000303.1:0-3847 GCA_964447955.1 uncultured Gemmatimonadota bacterium | reverse complement strand
GCTGGCACCGTCCCGACCGTAGTCGGAGAGAGGGATCAACGTCCCCTCACCACATTTGAGACATTCCGGTAGCTGGAAGTCCATCCGGGATACTCACCTCCCATCCTCGCGTTCATCCCTCACGTCGGACCGGCCCCCGGAGGAGAGGGCCTCGTCCCGGCACGGACCTGAGGAGTATATGGACGGCTCTGGAGGAGGGTCAACCGGCATGCCCGGCCGGCCCATCCCGGCGAACGGTCGGTCTTCGATGACAGGCCGCTTGAGCCACAGCAGCCCGCGGAGTTAACGTTCCCAAATGGGCGGCCGCACCCGCCCCCATCCGCACCCGACGGAGGTGAATCCCGACATGCTGGCCCTCGTCCTGCTGGTCACCCTGGCGCTCTTCGCCGTCGCCTATCGCTGGTACGGCGGATGGATCGCCACCCGCTTCGGACTGAGCGACGAGCATCTCGTCCCTTCCGAGTTCCTTTACGACGGGACCGACTTCGTCCCGGCCAAGACCCCGGTGCTCTTCGGACACCATTTCAGCTCCATCGCCGGAGCCGGACCCATCGTCGGTCCGATCCTGGCCGGGCTCTTCTTCGGCTGGGTGCCGGTCATACTCTGGATCGTCCTCGGATCCATCCTGGTGGGAGGAGTGCACGACTTCGGATCGATGGTCGCCTCGATCCGGCACAAGGCGCGCTCGGTGGCCGAACTGGCCAAGGACTATATGAGTCCGATCGCTTTCCGGCTCTTCCTGGCCTTCATCTGGTTGACCATGGTCTATGTCATCGTGGTCTTCATCGACCTGACCGCGGTCGGTTTCATCGACGTCCGGAACGCCAGCGGGGTCGAGACGGCCCAGGGGAGCGGGGTGGCCGTTGCCGCCGGCATCTTCATCCTGCTGGCCCTCGCACTGGGGTTGATCAACAGCCGGACCCGGATCCCCATCGGGATTTCCACCCTCGTCTTCGTGCCCCTGTTGTTGTTCACCATCGGCCTGTGCAGCGGCATCCATTCCGACGGGAGCTATATCCCCGGTCTGTTCGCCGAGCCGAAGCACTTCTGGATCACCCTGCTCCTGCTCTACTGTTTGGTGGCCAGCGTCACTCCCGTCTGGATCCTGCTCCAGCCCCGGGACTATCTCTCCAGCTTCCTGCTCTACCTGCTGGTGCTGGGCGGCGGGCTCGGCATCATCGTGGGCAGTCTGACCGGGGCTCTCGCGGTCAGCTGGCCCGCGCTGGTGGACCCCGCCGACCCGGTCTTCGACCAGGTGGCCCATCTCGGACCGCTTTTCCCCATCCTCTTCATCACCGTAGCCTGCGGCGCCTGCAGCGGCTTCCATTCCATCGTCGCCTCCGGGACCACCGCCAAGCAGGTACGCTGTGAGAGCGACACCCGGCGGATCGGCTACGGAGGGATGCTGGTGGAGGGGATCGTGGCCATCATCTCGCTGGCTACCGTCATGGTGCTCGGTTTCGGGGTCGAGGCACTGCGCAGTGACCCGGTGGGACTCTACTCCGCCGGAGTGGGACGGTTCCTGGTCACTCTGGGCATCCCCCTGGGATTCGGGACCATGCTGGGGCTGCTCGCCCTCTCGACCTTCCTGCTGACCACGCTGGACACCTGCACCCGACTCTGCCGGTACGTCCTCCAGGAGTTCTTCAGCTGGGACAACACCGAGGTCCGGAAACGCTGGCTGGCCACCCTCCTTACCCTGGTCCTGCCGGCCATGCTCGCCTTCCTGACCTACACCACGCCCGACGGGCAGCACATCCCGGTCTGGCGGGCCATCTGGCCGGTCTTCGGGGCGACCAATCAGCTGATGGCCGGACTGGCCCTGCTGGCGGTGACCGTCTGGCTGAAGCGGACCGGACGGAGTTGGCTCTTCGTCGGTCTGCCGATGGTCTTCATGGTCGTCATGACCTTGTCGGCCACCTTCCTGCTGGTCGTCACCCCGACCACCTCGGGGCCGGTGCGGATCATCGCCGGCCTGCTGCTGGTCCTGGGGCTTACCCTGGTGTTCGAAGCGGTCCGGGCCCTGCGGGGACCCGCCCTGCCCCCGGAGACCGTGCTGCTGCGGTCCGAGCAGACCGGAGCCGCGAGCGGGGGGGCCGGCTGAATGGGTCCGGTCCGGGACACCACAAGGCCGGGACGGCACCGGCCGACCGTTGCCATTGTGACAGGCCGAAAGACGTCCCAATGTGGCTACGATCCCGTATGTACCTTATCATATCCACCCTGCGGCTGCTTTGGGACAGTGGCGTCCTCTTGTCGCGACGGCATATTTAGGGGGACTGACGAAGCCATTCCCCCAGTGACAGTGTAAGAATTCTTGTGAATGTGTCTTACCAGCCATAATATCGTAAGACATATTCCATTCCCGTAAGAACACGGTGTTCATGTCGGCCTCTTGTCTTACATTCGATGTAAGATACGTGCCGTACCCTGTAACCCGCGAGGTGGGGGCATGCCGATCGTCCGGGCCTCATCGAAAGGCCAGATAGTCATTCCGGCACGGTTGCGCCGGAAGTACAACATCGCTCGGGGGACCCGGGTGAACATCATCGACGGGGACGGCGAGCTCATCCTGCGACCCGTCCTTCAGGAACCGGTCCAGCAGGCCAAAGGGATTTTTCGGGGCGGCCTCTCGGCCGTGCAGGAGCTGATGAAGGAACGTCGTGAAGGAGGTGGGGCATGAGCGCCGTTTCCCTCGCTGAGACCACCCGCAGCCTGGTCCTCGATAGTCACGCCATGCTGGTCTACCTGGAAGGAGAGCAGGGCGCGGACTTCGTGGCCAATGCCCTCGGGATGGCTGAGACCGGTACCCTGCAGTGCTACCTGACCATCGTCAACTGGGGCGAGGTCTACTACAGCCTGCTGCGGGCCAAGGGGGAACACCGGGCTCGGGAGGCTTCCAACGTGCTGGACCAGCTCCCGGTCGAAGTCGTCAACATGGACATGAATCTGGTCCAGCGAGCCAGCCGCTATCGCGAGCAGTTCCGCACTCCCAACGGGCTCTGCTTCGCCGCCAGCCTGGCCGAGACCCGGGGCTGTCCGGTCCTGACCGGCGACCCGCTATTCCGCAAACTCAGCGAGGAAGTCCAGATCCTGTGGCTGAAGTGACCCTGCTCGCGCTCGGCGACCTGCACGGCCGGATCGGTTGGACCCCCGACCTGGAGACGGCCGCCGGGGCGGCCAGTGCCATCCTGGTGACCGGAGACCTGACCCAGTTCGGGACCCCGGCGGATGCCGACCGGGTCCTGGAGGAACTCTCCGCCTGCGGTCCTCCCGTTCTGGCCGTAGCCGGCAACTGCGATTCTCCCCAGATCGAGGACCATCTGCAGGCACGAGGTGTCTCACTCCATGGACGGGGGCGCGAGATCGCCGACGGGATCGGTGTCTGCGGCGTGTCCGGCAGCAACCATACCCCCTTCGGGACACCGCTGGAATACAGCGATGAGGAACTCGAGGGGGCTCTGCGCCGAGGCTGGCAGCAGATCCACTCGGCCCGGGTCCGGATCGTGGTCCACCACGCTCCGCCCTGGAACACCCGGGTCGACCGGACCGGGACCGGCCTGCATGTCGGGGTGCGGGGTCTGCGCACCTTCTGCGAACAGGAGGGCCCCGACCTGGTCCTCTGCGGTCATATCCACGAGGCCCGCGGTACCGATCGGATCGGTGAGACCCTGGTGGTCAACGGAGGGATGGCCGCCCGAGGACACGGCATCGTGGTCCGCATCACCCCGGACGGGGTCGACGCCCGGCTGGTCTGACACCGGCCGTGAGCGGGTCGGGCCCATAAAAACGCCCCCGGTGAAGGGGGCGTTGGCGGCCCGGGCCGGCCGGGGGGTCCGTTACTCTT
>CAYUVJ010000302.1:0-3863 GCA_964447955.1 uncultured Gemmatimonadota bacterium | reverse complement strand
GTATCTATACCCACCGGGTCCGGGACAAGATCGGCAAGTTCCCCGCGGTCGCCCTGCTCGGGCCGCGGCAGTGCGGCAAGACCACGCTCGCCCGACAGTTGGACGGTGTCTACTTCGACATGGAATCCGAGGGCAGCCGAATCCGACTCGATGCCGAGTGGGACAAGCTGGCGGGTGGAAAGAAGTTGGTGGTCATCGACGAGGCCCAGCAGGCACCAGAGGTCTTCACGCGCCTGCGCGGCACCATCGATGCGGATCGCAGGCGCAACGGGCGATACCTGCTCCTCGGGTCCGTCTCACCGGCGCTCATGAGAGATGTGTCGGAATCTCTGGCCGGAAGACTCGGCTTGGTACACATAAGCCCGTTTATTCTCCCCGAACTGGAGAACGACCGGCTGGACGACCTCTGGCTTCGGGGAGGCTATCCCGACGGCGGCATCCTGCGACCTGGGATGTTCCCTGAGTGGCAGCACGATTACCTCGAGACGCTCGCTACCCGTGACCTGCCCACCTGGGGTCTGCCCGCCCGACCCCGGCAGACGATGCGTCTGCTCGCCATGCTCGCCGCAGCGCACGGACAACCACTCAATGCTTCGCAGCTCGGGAAGGCGCTCTCACTCGACTACAAGACCGTCCTCAGCTACATCGACTTTCTTGAAGGAGCGTTCCTGATCCGCCGCCTCTCCCCCTGGTTCGCAAACGTCAGGAAGCGCCTGGTCAGGACGTCCCGGCTCTTTTGGCGGGATTCCGGTCTGCTTCACGCCTTGATGAATGTGTCGAGTCTCGAGCAGCTCTATCGTCAGCCCTGGGTGGGCAGCAGCTGGGAGGGATTCATCATCGAGCAGACGATCGCGACCCTGGAAGCCGCCGGAAAGAGGGAGCAGCAGTTCTTCATGCGTACCTCCGATGGCTACGAACTGGACCTGGTGCTCGACCGTGGAAGCGAACGGTGGGCCGTGGAGATCAAGCTGACGAGCAATCCATCGACCGGCGACATAACCCGCCTGCACAAGACCGCCGACATGATCGACGCCGGCCGGCGCATCCTGGTATGCCGCGTGGCCCGCAGGATCGAGAGCGAACGGCTCCTGGTCATCGATCCGGGCGAATGGCTCCGGCTGGTTGGGGAATAGCGGTCAGGCGACGATACTGTCGCGCCTCCTTACGCGGACGACACGCAGAGGGTACACCCGCATCAGGCGGCTCACGACCTCCTCACTCTGTGTAACTCAAACGCATCAGGAAGCAGAAAGTTGACTGGGTAATCCACTCAACCTGGAGATGGGTGTCACAATTCCCGGGGTTCTGCCAAACCAGTCGGTGACGTTCAAATCGTACAGCTGAATATCGGGATCAGATTATCCACCCGACTAGAGTTCCACCAGATACCTGGGATGAAACGACCGATCGGCAATATCAACTTCACCCAGTTCATCGACCTTGAACGCCTTTAGGCCGCCTCCAGACGCAGCTCCGCGTTCCACTTCGAAGACATAGAGAAGTTGATTCCCCGTGGCAGGTTGGCGCAGGGAATAGGATTCAACCAATCGATTCACTCCGTGGTAGGCAACCCGTGCTAAAAGACGATTCCGTGCTGCAAATCGTATTCTGTCCATCCGGCTGCCAAGTCTATGAACGTCATGGATCGGCATGCCCAAACCGACAGATCGGGCAGGAAACGAAGTTGCAAATCGGAGGCGAGGGAGTGTCGTCTCGTTCGCTTTCCCGGAAACTGCTTTGACTACGGGGACAGGCATAGCTTCCAACAGACTCTCAAGGATCTCCCTAAGAGCAGAGAGGAAGTCCTCCACCGGTGGCAGCACAGGTAGCTGGTGGCGTAGCGAGTTTGCCCAGTCGCTTACCAGTATCTCAGGTGCCACTCTGGACAAGATCAATTCCACCGAAGGATGGCTGATTCCCTTGAACTCGAACTTCTTGACGATGAGGGTGCGGAAATGAGCTGGTGATACTTCATCAAGGTAGTTTCGCCCCACATTGACTATGTCATACACATCTCTGGCGCGGCCTGACCGCTCGTACAAAGCACGGGTCTTCTCCGCCAGGATTTCATTGAGGCTGTAGCAGAGGATTCGCGGGCGCGGTTCCTCTGCATCTGAGTAGCCGTGGAAGACTTCCCGCGGCTCAGGTGGATCCACGGCAAGTTCATCCCGGGTCAGGTCGAATTTGATTCTCTGTCGTTCGGCGCGTGGAAGGCCCAGTGGTCCGACAAAGGTCACCTTCGCCTCATAGGTCTTCATGCCGCGTTTATTGACGGATTCCTTGACCGAGATGCCCTCTTCCGGGAATTGGATTCCCGTCCGGTCGGATACCCAATCCGTGATGGTATGCAGATTCTCCAGTATCGACTCTGTCTCGAAGGCACCCCCCTCCAGGACTGTGAAATCAAGATCCTCGGAGAACCGGTAGGTGTCGAAATAACACTTCTTGAGGCACGTTCCCCCTTTGAAGAGCCACTGTCCCAGTTCCTGGTGCTGCGCAACCGCAGAGAGAATCCAACCGAGAACGTAGTCCTTCTCTATTGTGGTCGGCAGAAGTTCTGTTGCCTCCGCAATCGCCATAATCTCTGCTTTGGAAATCACAAGGCATCCTCCATCGGCACATTCACCCTGAGCTTCCAGCGCGAGACGATTGGCCCGCGATCGGGGCTCGCTGGATCAAGGAGGGTCACCCCCGCAGTCAGTTTCCCAAGAAAGCGTTCCATCCACTCGCCCGTCACTGACCCAAAGGTCTCGGCGAGGAATCCCATGCGCTTGAAGACACTCCCGCGCCCAAGTCTCGCTGCCAGATCGTACAGGGTTCCGGGACTCGCATCAGGACGCTCCCAGTAAGCGCGAACGATATCCACCGTCTGCCGTCCCCCTCCCCCCATCTCAGGTGCGTCAAGTACGTCAATCACGGTGCGATGCACGGTAGCCATCTGAATCGTCACCCTGCCGGACCACACCTTGGTCGTGCCGAAGATCGCATCTTGAGGAACACGGCGGATTCGGTACCTCACACCGCCGACGTTTATCAGGGACCGGCGTTCTGGTTTTGAGCTGTAAACCGAGACTACGTTGAAGATCTGTTCTGTGAGATCCCAATGCTGAGCGGCAGTCCAGCCGGAGATGTAGCACGGCTTGAAGAGCTCCATCGCGACGGCCAGCGGATCCCCCACGACCGGTTGCGCTGACGACGAACTCAGTGGCACCACCGCATACACTCCCCGCCGTAGGCGGCGAAGCCATCCTTTCTGCGCCAGGCGTGAGAGCGCCAAGTTTGCAGCTTGGCGGCTCAGACCCAGTCGATCAAATAGGTCCTGGGCTGTCACCGTAGGGCGTTCGATTGCCGCCAGAACGGTGAGGACCCTGCGCTCGACTTCACCAAGCCCCCTGGCCTTTCTATCGTCACTATGTTTTTGATGCATTCGATAGCCTCTTTTGATATCTGCTGCGCTCAGAAAATAATAACTAAGATATAATGAGTGCGTCAAGTATCACGAAAAGAGATTCTATACGCTAGTAATATAATAACGATAGCACTCGAGGTGCGACGGCCGCGCTTGAGGGGCTATTCGATCTCCGCACTGATTAACCGCAGCGGATTCAGTATCCGCGGTAATTACCTACTTATCAGGTCTTTCCTATCAGTTCTTTCAGGTGGCTTGCACACACTGCAGGCCGAATATCCCTGTTTCTTGGCCTCGGCCAGGGTCAACGGGATTTGGCTTTGTCGGAGATGCTGACACCCGGCTCGGTGGTATTTCGTGCCGGTGCGGGTGACGTACACGATGGTGATGTCATCTGCGTTTGACACGTCAACTGCGGTTGACACCTCAGCTCTCCCCGCAGTCGGGACATTGA
>CAYUVJ010000301.1:0-3866 GCA_964447955.1 uncultured Gemmatimonadota bacterium | reverse complement strand
CGGCTGGCGGTCAACGCTTTCTGGTCGGGGGCCTCCCCGGAGGCGGTCGAGGCCTTCGTCACCTCGCCTATCGAGGCCGAGGCCAACACCCTGACCGGGATCGAGGAGGTGACCAGCACCTCGCGCCGGGAGTCGGCAACCATCAACATGGAGTTCGCCCCCGGCACCGACATGGACTTCGTGCGGCTCGATCTGAACGAGAAGGTGGCCCGTCTGCTCGACCAGCTCCCTCCCGGGGTGCGGGTCAACGTCCAGCCCTATGTCCCCCAGGAAGTCCGCCAGGAGTTCCTGCTCCAGTACACCTTCACCGGCGCCTATTCCGTCAACGAACTGAAGCGCTTCGCCGAGGACCTCATCCAGCGTCCTCTGGCCACGGTCGATGGGATCGCCGACGTGCGGGTGTTAGGGGGCGAGGAGCGGCAGCTCCAGGTGGTGCTGGACGAGTCCAAAGCCGAGGCGCTGGGGATCAGCCAGCAGGAGGTCCAGATGTACCTGGGCCGCCTGGGCAACCTGGTCCAGACGGTGGGGACGGTGCGGGAGGGGGCCTACCAGTTCAACCTGGTGGCGCGCGAGGAGATCGGGGACACCCGCCTGCTCGAGGAGATCATCGTGGCCCGGCGGGGGGATCGCTATATCCGGCTGGGCGAGATCGCGCGGGTGAGCGACGGCTGGTCGGAACCCCGGCGTTTCGAGCGGTTGAACGGGAGTTCCCGGCTGGCCATCTACATCAACGCCGTGGCCGGCAGCAACATCGTCGACGTGGCCGAGCGGGCCCAGGACCGGGTGGAGGAGGTCGAAAGGAGCCTGCCGCCCGGTACCCGGCTCATCCTGGAGCGGGACGCCAGCGAGACCATCCGCAACGAGCTGGACAGCCTGGAACTGCGCAGTGTGGTCATCCTGCTGCTCATCTTCGTGGTTCTGCTCGTCTTCCTGCGGGGTTTTGCCAACCCGCTCATCATCCTCTCCAGCATCGCCACCAGCGTGCTGCTCACCATCACCGTCTTCTACTTCGCCGGGGCCTCGCTCAACATGATGACCCTGGCCGGGCTGGCCATGGGCTTCGGCATGATGGTCGACAACTCGATCGTGGTGCTCGACAACATCCACCGGCACCGGGAGCGGGGGAGCGGGCGGCTGGCCGCGGCCTCGATCGGCACCGCCGAGGTCATCCTGCCCATCCTGGCCGGTACCACCACCACCATCATCGTCTTCCTCCCCTTCCTCTACCTGCAGGGGGAACTGGCGGCCGTCTATGTCCCCTTCGCCCTGGCCGTGGTCTTCAGTCTGGCCGCCTCCCTGCTGGTCTCCTTCACCCTCATCCCCTCCCTGGCCAGCCGGGCCCTGCGCAACGGCTTCGGGAAAAGGGGAGAGGACCCCTGGCGTCTGGGGACCCTGGAGCAGGAGGCGACGGCCGGGACCGCCGCCGGCAGGGACTATGCCGAGCACACCCTGGGCGTGGGGGACAACATCTTCCAGCGTGTCCTGCGCTGGATGCTGGGGCATAAGTGGGTGGTCGTCCCCCTGGTCCTGCTGGCCTTCGCCGGCTCCTACCACTACTTCGACCGCTACGTCACCAAGGGACGGATCTGGCGCTTCGGGGGAACGCAGGAGGAGACCCTCAACGTGAGCATCTCGGCCCCCACCGGCTCTGATATGGACGTCATGCACGACCTGGTCCGGCAGTTCGAGGCCAAACTGCTCCCGCTCTACGAGTCGGGTCAGGTCGAGTCAATCACGGCCAGTGTGGGAGAGGAGAGCGCCCATCTGATCATCGATTTCCCCGAGGAGATCATCCGGCAGGGGCTCCCCTATCTGGTCAAGGACCAGATCAGCGTCTTCAGCAGCCTGATGGGGGGGGTGCGGATCTCGATCAGCGGTTTCGGGGACTACTACTCGACCGGGGGGTTCAGTTCCACCGCCTACTCCTCGCGCATCACGATCCTGGGCTACAACTACCTGCGGGTGAAGGAACTGGCCGAGGAACTGGGCCGCCGCCTGCTGCGCAACGCCCGCATCCGGGACATCGACACCAACCTGGCCTCCTTCTTCGGCCGGGGCCGGGAGAAGCAGATCGTGCTGCGCTTCGACCGCGAGCGGCTGGCCGAATACGGACTGACCTCCACCCAGATGGTCACCTTCGTCCAGCGCTACATGTCGGCCAACACCGGGGGACGCATCACCTACCGGGGGGAAGAGGTCGACTTCCTGGTCAAGGTGGCCGGCTACGAGGACCGGGACATCACCGAACTGATGAACACCCAGGTCAACGTCCCCGGAGGGATGCGGGTGCGGCTCAGCGACCTGGGCGAGATGAGCGTAGAACCGGTCATGGGGACCATCGAGCGCCGGGACCAGCAGTACTCCCGGACCGTCGGCTACGAGTTCCGGGGACCTTTCCGGATGGGGGAACAGGTGCGGGAGCAGATCATGGACGCCATGATCCTGCCCAATGGCTACGAGTTCGATGAGACCGAACGGATCTGGCAGTCGGAGGAGGAGAAGAAGCAGCTCACCCTGGTACTGATCTTCGCCGTGCTCCTGGTCTACATGCTGACCGCCGCCCTCTACGAGTCCTTCTTCCATCCCTTCACCATCATCCTGACCGTCCCCTTAGCCCTGATCGGGGTCTTCCTGGGCTACTTCCTCTTCGACAAGGGCTTCGACCAGTCGGCCTACGTCGGAGTGATCCTGATGGGGGGGATCGTGGTCAACAACACCATCATCCTGGTCGACCACATCAACCATCTGCGCGGCTTCCTGCCCCGGCGGGAGGCGGTGGTGCGGGCCGCCCGGGAGCGGGCCCGCCCCATCCTGATGACCACCTTCACCACCGTCATCGGGCTGCTCCCCCTGCTCGTCGGGGCCCACGAGGGGCAGGACATGTGGTACACGCTGGCCTTCACCATCTGCGTGGCGCTACCGGTGGCCACCTTCTTCACCCTGACCATCATCCCGCTGGTCTACGAACTCATGGACACCCTCCAGACACGTTTCCGGCGCGGGATGGGGGGGCTGGTGCTGGCGGTGCGCGGACCGGCCAGTCCCGACTGAGCGCGACCGCCGTCCGGAAGGCCCGTGGGCGTTTTGTTTGTCAGAAGCCAGTGGCATGCCTTCATTAGGGTGTACGGATGGAGTGCCGGGCGCCGGATGGCGACCCGGTGGGAACCGCCTGCGAAGGGGAACGGACGTGGTCGAGACCAGACAGCAGCGATGGAGCGTCTACGCGATGAGTGCCCTGATCGCCCTGGGAGTGGGGGGGATGGCCGGGCGACACGCCCCGCCGCCGGCCGACGCCCGGGCCGAAGGGGTCCGGTGGGCCGCTCCGGGGGTGTTGGCCCGCCTGCAGGAGCCCCAGGCCCCGGACCAGGTCGAGGGACGCCGGCCGGTCAAACTGGGATTCATCAACTCCCAGGCGGTGCTGGAACAGCACCCCCGGGTGCCCGAACTGCGCCAGGCCCTGGAGGCCCAGCTGCGCCAGTGGCAGCAGGAGCAGACCGACCTGAGCAACCGGGCCACGGCCCTGCAGAACGAACTGCGCACCGGGCAGTTCACTCCCAACCAGCGTCGGGCCAAGGAGACGGAACTGACCGGGGTGCTGGGCGATCTCAACCGCTATCAGACCGAGATCTGGGGCACCGGGGGCGAGGCCGAACGCAAGGAACAGGAACTGCTGCAGCCGGTCATCGAGGCCATCGACGCGGCTATCCGGGACATCGCCGAGGGGGAGGGCTACGATATCATCTTCGACGCCGGGGGGTATGGAGGGGGGATCAGCTTCGGGCACCAGAGCCTCGCCCTGACCCGTCGGGTGCTGGACCAGTTGGGGAGCGCCCCGCCGCCGCCGCGCGGGACCGAGTGATGCGGGG
>CAYUVJ010000300.1:0-3898 GCA_964447955.1 uncultured Gemmatimonadota bacterium | reverse complement strand
CGCCGACCCGCCGGCCATCTTCCTCTCTTCGGGTGAGAGGAGGCCCGGTAGGGTCAGCACGCGGGTGAGGCAGGTGCAATAAAGGGTTCAGCAGGCTCGGACGCAACCCCCGAGGCTCTTGGAGGCTAGTCGCCTTCGCTCCCCTCGGAAGGCGACAGGACCAGCAGGGACGCTCCTTTGTCCACTGCTTGACCCGGTGCGACCAGCACCCGTTCCACTACCCCCTCGCTGGTGGACCGGATCTCGTTCTCCATCTTCATCGATTCGATGACCACGACGCCCTGTCCGCGGACGACTGCATCCCCGGGGGCGACCTCCACGGCCACCACCAGCCCAGGCATGGGCGCCCGGATCTCCGCCGGTCCGGTTGTCCCGTGCAGACCGGCCACTTCTGCCCGTAACCGATGCAGACGGGCGTCCTCGACCTGGATCTGGAACTCGTGACCATAGAGCACGACCCGATAGCCCTCCCGGACCCGATCGATGAAGACCGGGGCACTGCGCTCGCCCAGGCTGATGATGTACTTCTCCCGGAAGACATGATGGAGTGCGACCGGAACCGTACCGGAATCCCCCGCTTCCCCCTCCTCGTCCACGACCGTCAGCCGGGGGCGGCCTTCCTCCCCATCGGGCGAGAGCCGCAGAGTGAAGGTCTGCCCCCCCACCGTTACCGCCCAGAGGCTGTTCACCGTCGGTCTTCCTCCCGGGCTTTGAGGACCCAGGGGCTCCGGGGAGGCCCTCCCGCCTCGACCCGGCCCTCACAGTCCAAGAACCCGACCGGCCGGCGGGTGTGAAAGAGCATGGCCGCCACCGCCGCCACGAAGGCATAGCGCTCCTCGGTCCCCGGCGGTCCCGAACCGATCTCCCCGGACCTGCGGTCGCGACGTTCGGCCATCATCCGGGGAACCACGTGGGTGTCGTACTTTCCGGAGACGAAAGGCTCGTAACGCAGGATCTCGCGCAGGAAGGGCAGGATGGTCGTCACCCCAGCGATCTGGTACTCCTCGAGGGCCCGGTGCATCCGTCGCAACGCGGTCGGGCGGTCGGGCGCCCAGGCGATGAGTTTGGCGATCAGGGGATCGTAGTGGAGGGTCACCTCACTGCCGGCCGCCACCCCGCTGTCGTGGCGGATACCCGGTCCTGAAGGGGGGTCGATGAACTCGATCCGGCCCGGTGAAGGGAAGAAGTTGTCGTCGGGGTCCTCGGCGTATATCCGTACCTCGATGGCCGCCCCCTGAGGATGGATGTCCTTCTGGGTGTAGCCCAATGGTTTCCCGGCGGCGACGCGCAGCTGGTCGGCGACCAGGTCCCGGCCGGTGACCATCTCGGTGACCGGATGCTCGACCTGGAGCCGGGTGTTCACCTCCAGGAAGTAGAAGCGGTCCTCCTCCAGCAGGAACTCGACGGTGCCGGCATTGACGTAGCCGACCGCGTCGGCCAGCCGGACGGAGGCCTCCCCCATGGCCGTTCGCATCGCAGGGGTGATGGCCGGGCTGGGGGTCTCCTCGATGATCTTCTGGTGGCGCCGCTGAACGCTGCACTCCCGCTCCCCCAGCCAGACCCGGGTTCCATGACCGTCGGCGATGAACTGGATCTCGACATGGCGGGGTCGGGCCAGGTACTTCTCGATGAAGACGGCGTCATCGCCGAAGGCCGAGCGGGCCTCTGAACGGGCCGTCTTGAGCGCAGCGCCAAGATCCTCGGCGGCCTCCACCACCCGCATCCCCTTACCCCCCCCGCCGGCGGCCGCCTTGAGCAGTACGGGATAGCCGATCCCTTCGGCCTCTGCCGCTGCCTCGGTGTAGCTGGTGACCGCCTGCGCGGTGCCCGGCAACACCGGTACGTCAAGGGACAGGGCCATCTCCCGTGCGCTCGTCTTGTTGCCCAGTCGGCGCATGGCCTCCGGAGGCGGGCCGATCCAGACCAGTCCGGCGTCCAGCACCATCTGGGCGAAATCGGGATTCTCGGCCAGGAAGCCGTATCCGGGGTGAACCGCCTCGGCCCCGCTGCGGCGGGCGGCTTCGATGATACGCTCCCCCACCAGGTAGGAATCGCGGGCGGCCGCCCCTCCGACCGGGAAGGCCTGACGGGCGTAGGCGACGTGCGGAGCGGTGCGGTCGACCTCGCTGTAGACCGTCACCGTGTCGATCCCCATCTCGTGACAGGTCCGGAAGACCCGGATGGCGATCTCCCCACGGTTGGCGACCAGGACCTTGACGAAAGGCGGGCGTGTCACGCCGGGCTGTCCTCCGCGGCCTCCAGGACACTACGGGCGGCGTCGATCCCGGTCCCGGGACGGGCCCCCATGATCCCTTCCACGGCCCCCAGGAAGCCGAGCAGATGACCGGGAGTGCTCGAGGCTCCCATCAGACCGATCCGGACCACCTTCCCGGCCAGCGGGCCGAGTCCGCCGCCGATCTCGATCCCGTGCTCGGTGAGCAGCCGACGGCGCAGGTCGGCCTCATCCACTCCGTCCGGCGGGCTGGCAGTGGTCAGAGGGGGCAGCCGGTAGGGTTCGTCCACGAAGAGGCTCCAGTCGAGCGCCTCCAGACCGGCCCAGAGCGCCTCGGCGTGGGTACGGTGACGCCGCCAGCGGGCTTCCAGCCCCTCCTCGAGAACCAGACGCAGCCCCTCGTGCAGGGCGTAGACCATGTTGATCGGAGCGGTATGGTGGTAGCGGCGGTTCGAGCCCCAGTAGTCCCGGATCAGGGTCATGTCGAGATACCAGGAGGTGACCTTGGTCCTCCGGGCCTCCAGAGCTGCGATGGCCCGGGGACCGAGACTCAACGGACTCAGACCGGGGGGGACCGAGAGGCACTTCTGGGTCCCTGAATAGCAGGCGTCCACGCCCCAGTCGTCCAGATGTACGGGCGCACCCCCCAGGCTGGTCACGCAGTCGATGAGCAGCAGGGCCCCCTGTTCCCGGCAGAGATCACCGATCCCCTCGAGCGGTTGCATCACGCCGGTCGAGGTCTCACCATGGACCAGCATCACCAGTTTGGCCGGCTCGGCCTGCAGGGCCTCCTCGACGGCCTCTCGCGGTATCGGTTCTCCCCAGGACGATTCCAGGACCTCGACCCGGGCCCCTGTCCGGCCGGCCATATCCACCAGCCGGGTGCCGAAAACCCCATTGACCCCGATCACCACCCGGTCCCCCGGTTCGACCAGGTTGTCGACCGCCGCCTCCATACCCGCGCTGCCGGTCCCTGAGACCGCGATGGTGAACGGGTTCCGGGTTTCGAAGACCTCCCGCAGCATCCGCTGCACATCATCCATCAGTTCCAGGAAAGCCGGGTCGAGATGGCCGATGGTGGGCCGGGCCAGAGCTTCCAGGACCCGGGGGTCGACGTCGCTGGGTCCCGGACCCATCAGGGTACGGTCAGGGAGTTCGGTCAGAGAGGTCATCGGTCCGTCCTTGTCGGTTGTGGTTACAGGGTGTCGTTCGGAGCCGCGTACAGGATAGCGCGGGGGTCGGCGGCCAGCCAACCGCGGCGACTGCCCCGTTCAACGGTTCAGGATGTCGATCCGTCGGGCCAGTCGTTCCTCGAAGGCCTGGGGACCAGGATAACCGTTCTGACGCCAGCGGATCCGCCCCATCCCGTCGATCAGCAGTGTGGTCGGGATCCCGGTGATCCGGTAGCGCAGGGCCAGGTCTCCAGGGTCGTCCACCCGGGGGAGACGCAGCCCCGACAACAGATCGGTCGGTCGGTCCCCCGGCCCGAGGGAGATCACCAGATACACGGTGTCGTCGTCGACTTCGTCCTGACGGCGGGCTTGGGCGAAGTGGTCGAGGTTCTGCACCAAGCGCAGGCTCTCGCCGTTCCAGGGCGCCCAGAAGGCCAGCACGACCGGCCGGCCGGCCAGATCTTCGAGCCGCCAGTCGCGCCCAGTCGTGTCA
>CAYUVJ010000299.1:0-3901 GCA_964447955.1 uncultured Gemmatimonadota bacterium | reverse complement strand
CTGGAGGATGCCGGCCAGGAAGGCACACTCCGGGAAGTCCAGTTCTTCCACGCTCTTGCCGAAGTAGTTGCGGGCCGCCTGCTGGATGCCGTACGCGCCGTTGGCGAAGTACATCTCGTTCAGGTACATTTCCAGGATCTCGTCCTTGGAGTAGTTCCTCTCCAGGGCCACTGCGGTCAGCTGTTCCCGCAGTTTACGGACGACGGTCTTCCTGCTCCCGATCCGCTTGTCGAAATAATTCCGGGCCAGCTGCTGGGTCAGGGTGCTGGCCCCCGAGACGATGCTCAGGTTGCGCACGTTGCCGTAGATGGCCGAGGCGATGCGGCGCAGGTTGATCCCCCAGTGCTCGTAGAAGTCCTGGTCCTCGACCGAGAGGAGGGCCTCCCGCATATAGCGGGGGATCCGGTCCAGGGGTACATAGTCCCGCTGTTGGACGTAGAAATCCTTGAGGACGTTGCCTTCGGCGTCGTAGAGATGGGTGACGCGGGCCTGCTCCATCCGGGTCAACTCGCTGGGGGTGGGCAGGTCCAGGGAGAGCCAGTAGAGGAACAGGGCGGCCAGCATGCCGGCGGCCAGGCTGAGGGCCGCGGTCGTGAGCACCAGCCGCCAGCCCCAGTGTCGGGGGAGCCAGTCCTTCAGATGGTCGTAGCGGACGAACCCCCAGAGGGCTCGGGCGCCCCTTCCCAGGTTGGCGGAGAGACGGGCGGGGAGCCCGCGGTGGCGGGGTTCCGCCGCCGGCGGGGACGGGTCGGGAGTGGTCATGTTTCCCATAATGCTCTTGACCCCGACACGAGGCAAAGGTTCCCTGACGCAGAACGCCCCGAACGGGGGCGATACCATCTCACCCAGGTGTCGACCGATGAGCGAGCGCTTCCCTCCTGTCGAAGAACAGCTGCGGATCCTGACCCGCGGCTGTGACCGGATCGTCCCCCAGGAAGAACTGGAGGCCAAGCTGCGGCGTTCGTACGAGACCGGGGTGCCGCTGATCGTCAAAGAGGGCTTCGACCCGACCGCCCCCGACCTGCACCTGGGCCACACCGTCTCCATCCGCAAACTGAAGCAGTTCCAGGACCTGGGACATACCGTCGTCTTCCTGATCGGGGACTTCACCGGCCTGATCGGGGATCCCTCGGGGCGCAACGAACAGCGCCGGCGGATGACCCGGGAGGATGTGGCGGCCAACGCCGAGACGTACAAGGCTCAGATCTTCAAGATCCTCGATCCCGAGCGGACCGTCATCGACTTCAACAGCCGCTGGTCTCTGCCGATGACCGCCGAAGAGGTGCTGGAGCTGGCCAGCAAGTACACGGTGGCCCGGCTGCTGGAGCGGGACGATTTCTCCCGCCGTTACCAGGAGGGCCAGCCTATCAGCCTGCTGGAGTTTCTCTACCCCCTCTTCCAGGGCTACGACAGTGTGGCCCTGAAGGCCGACATCGAGCTGGGCGGGACCGACCAGCTTTTCAACCTGCTGGTGGGGCGTGAGATCCAGCGGGAGTATGGACTGGAGCCCCAGGTCATCATGACCCTGCCCTTGCTGGTGGGGACCGACGGGGTCGACAAGATGAGCAAGAGCCTGGGCAACTACGTCGGCATCTTCGACCCCCCCGAGGAGATGTACGGCAAGACGATGTCCATTCCCGATGATCAGATCGTCCCCTGGTTCGAACTGGTGACCGATGTGCCGCTCGAGGAAGTGGCCTCGGTACGTGATCAGCTGGCGACCCGGGCGACCAACCCCCGCGACCTGAAGCGCCGGCTGGCCCGGGAGATCGTGGCCCTCTACCACGGGGAGGAGGCCGCCCGCGGCGCCGAGGCCCATTTCGACCGGGTCATCGTGGAGAAGGACATCCCCGCGGAGATGCCCGAAGTGACCCTGTCCAGCCCGGTCTGGATCCTCGCCCTGCTCAAGGAACAGGGTCTTGTGGTCAGCACCTCCGAGGGACGCAGACTCGTCGAGCAGGGGGCTGTCTATGTGGACGGAGAGCGGCTGGCAGACATGGACTGGCAGGTCCCGGCCGATGCCGAGCATGTCCTCAAGATCGGCAAGCGCAAGTTCCTGAGGGTGCGCCCGGCCTGAGAGAACCGCTCAGCGGTCGAGCGGGGAGACCCCCCGGTCGATCCTTCCGGTCCGGAGCAACTGTTCGATCTTGTAGGTCCCCCGGTGCCGGGCGTACAGGAGCCCATCCATCGCCATATGGGCCAGCCGACCCCGCTCGACCAGATCGAGCAGCCATTCCCCGGCGTAACGGGGGTCCTTCTGGTCGGTACCGGCCCCGATCTCGAACAGCCACTTGCGGTTGATTTCCTCATGGGCACCGAGCGGGGGAGCGATGATGACCGGGATCCCCAGACCGGCGTAGAAGGAGAGTTCGCTCGGCTTGGTCCAGAGTACGTCGACCTGGCGGATGGCCTGGTTGAACCGCCGGAAGTAGTCGGTCAGGTCCTTACCGAGCAGGATGTTGACCCCGCCCTGAGGCCCGAAGGTCGTTGTGAGTCCCGTTTCGACAATGGCCTGGCGGAAGGTCTCGGCCACCTCGGGCCGCACACCGGCGACCAGCCAGAGACGGATCCGGCCGGCGTCGATGAGCGGTCGCAGGCTCTGAAGCGCCCGCAGTCCGACATCGACCTGGGCTCCAGCCCCGCCCACCGCATACATCACCGTGAGCGGGCGGTCGGGTTCCAGCCGGCAGTTCTCCGCCCCCAGGTAGTGTTCGGCCTCCACGTAGTGCACCACCCAGAACCGACCCAGCGGATCCAGGACCTTGAGGCGCAGAGCCAGGTCGTGCCGGATGACGGCGTTGTCCTCACCCACGCATTCCCGGGGCAGGGGGAACCCGGTCAGGAAGATCCGCTCGTCGGGCACTCCGTATTCCCGCAGGCGGTTGACCGCATAACCGCAAGGGGCCAGGTATCGGATCCGGCTCGCGGCCGGGTCCTCGGCAACCCAGACCCGATTGATGTCGGTGTCGGTGACCACCAGGTCGACCTGGGGATAGCCCTGCTGATCGGCGGCCAGAGCCGCCGTATAGAAGGTGCTCACCATCGGGAGGTCCGGGCGGGTGTTCATGTGCCGGACGAGGTCGGTCCCCATCCCCTTGTCCAGGAACCGCTTCTGGAGTTTCACCTGGATGGTCGGCGCGGAGAGGTCGCGCCGGGGATAGTAGGGGCTGATGTTCTCCAAGCGATGGAGCAGACTGTAGACCAGCCCGCCGACCAGCGGGATGCGGCGGGCTCGGGAGAAGGTCTCGTAGGCCCGGCGCATCCGGGTCCAGAGCTGGTATTCCTCCCCGCTGGTCACCGCCGGGTCGCCGGCCTGGATGATCCCTTCCGGGGTGAGTTCGATCAGCGGGTAGGCGGCCCTCAGGTGCCCCAGGCCCATGTTGGCCGAGACCACCCAGGCCCGGGGACGGGCGGGGTCGTTCGGCCGGCCGGAGGCGGTCGGGAGACCGGGACTGGTCACCTCGAAAGGGGGGAGGGAAGCGGTCACGGCGTCGGGTCGGTCGGTCATCGTGGTCTCGCCGTCAGGATATCCTTAAACCACCCCGGTCCGCCGGTCGTTGAGAAGGTAGAGACCGGCCAGACCGGACGGAGCCGGCCTCCGGGATTCGAGTGCAACATCCCGGCAGCCGGTAGCATCCGATTCTACAGGATGGACGAGCGGTGTGCATCCGCCAGTGAAGAGGAAGGCATGAGGGATATCAAGGGCAGAGGGAGGTCGTCCGCCGACCTGCGGGCCCTCGGGGCACTGCTGGCCTTCCTGGTGGGGATCGTCGTGCTGGTCTCCCTGGCCGGGGGATGTACATCGGACACCGCCGGGGCGGAGGGCGCCTGGGAGCATGAGATCGTGGAGGGGGACGGGGTTCGGACGGTGCGCACGCTGGGCGGTTCGGTGTGGGGGGGC
>CAYUVJ010000298.1:0-3901 GCA_964447955.1 uncultured Gemmatimonadota bacterium | reverse complement strand
CTGTTCGGGTTGTCCGTCCCGGGCCGACACCGTATAGAACTCAGCATAGGTCAGCCCGATCATCGTCTCGAAGGCCGCCTCCAGTTTCCCGAAGCGCATCGTCCAGTAGTCCCGGTAGGTGTTCGGGTTGTTCCAGACCAGGTGGACGGGCAGCAGGGTCAGGCTCCAGAGCAGGAGAGCGTAGAGTCCCAGTGAGGTACCGGTCAGCAGTCCGGTCGGGACCTCCTCCCGGGGTTCCTCGCTCATACGGATGGTCATCAGCACGGCGATGAGGGCGCCCAGGGCCGGGATCCAGACGATCCGCACCGGGTACCAGACGGTCGGCCCGTCGGCGCCGTCGAAGACGAACTTCACCGGGGTCTGGTTGAGGACGATGAACCCGGCGGCGAAGACCAGAATGGCCAGCAGCAGGGCCACGGTCTGGTGGCCGTGCCGACGGCCGAAGTAGAGCCCCAGCCCCAGGGCCAATGCGCACTGGGCAATCGCCCCGACCCAACGTTCGAAACCGTACGGGGAGGGGATACCCCACTCGATCGGCCAGGCGCCGGTCAGCAGCTCGATCACCCCCAGGAAGACCCAGGCGATGAAGAGGAGTCCCAGCCGGACCCCCAGTTTGGTGGCCAGGATGTCGTTGTCCGGGACAGGCTTGGCCCGCAGGGGGAGCAGGGTCTCCTGCTCCTCCTCGACCGCGTAGGCGGTCACTCCCAGCACCAGGGAGACGAAGAAGAGGATGGCCAGGGCGCTGGTGTGAAACCCGGTCCCCCACCAGTAACCGTATCCCGGGTGCTCGGAGAAGGCAGGCAGGAGCAGGATGATGATGATGACCCCCAGGGCCAGGAAGACCGGGGGGAGGCTCTCTCGCAGTTCCTTCCAGGTCAGGTTCATGGAGCCCCCTTTCCCGCCTCCTGGTGGGCGTAGCCCCAGGCCGTGGCGGCCGAGACCAGGATGAAGAAGAGCAGGAGCAGGTAGAAGTTGCTCCACTGGGCCTGCAGGGATTCGAAGTCCCGGAGCGAACTGATCAGCGGCCAGGCGGCGATCGTGCCACCCGCCGCTCCCCCGACGATCAGGGCGGTACTCTGGTAGGGGGCCCGCAGGGAGGTCCAGACCACGGTCATCAGTACGACCAGTTCGGCTAGAAAGACGGACAGGACCAGGAACCAGGCCACGTAGGGGCGCACTCCCCAGAAGAACCGGACCCCTTCGGCGGTGGCCCGCTGCACCATCAGCAGCATGAGCACACCCACCAGCAGGAGGGTGAGACCCAGCCGCAGTCCGACCTTGGCCAGCCAGATCTTCCAGGGCCGGATCGGCTTGCTGAACAGAAAGAGTTCGGTCCCCTCGTCCCGCTCCCCCACCCAGGCATCCATGCCCAGGATGGCCGGGATGAGCACCATGGCCGCTCCCCAGGTGATGGCCATCGTCCCGATCCCCTCGAAGTAGTAGGTGGCACTGCCGTAGGCGGTCAGATCGGTGAGCAGCACCGTGATCAGGTAGAAGGCGGCCAGGCCTAGGAAGCGGCCGCGCAGGCGGCGCCATTCCTTCCAGAAGATCACGAAGCCATCTCCTTCCCCCCTTCGCCGCCGCGGGTCACCTCCGCGCTCTCTCCGGGCAGGGCGGTCTCTTCGACCAGCGGCAGGTAGGGCTGGACCGTCTCTCCCTGGCCCAGCACGAGTTCGGCGAAGATCTCGTCCAGGCTCAGGTCGTAGGACTCCATGCCGATAGGCCGGTAGCCGGCGTGGATCTGCCGCATGATCTTCTCGGGGTCCCCCCGGGCGGTCAGCACCAGGTCGCGGCCGCGCACGCTCAGGCGGAGCAGCCCGTCGATGTGGACCTCGGTGGGGGCCAGTCCCTCGAAGGTCATCTCGTAGCGCTTCACGGTCGCCTTCAGGGCGTCGACCGGGCCGTGGGAGAGCAGGCGCCCCCGGTCCAGGATCCCCACCCAGTCGGCCACCTGCTCCAGTTCCTGCAGGATGTGGGTGGAGAAGAAGACGGTCCGCCCCTCCTCCTGGATCGCCCGCACGATGTCCCCCAGGAACTCCTGGCGGCTGATCGGGTCGAGCCCCATGGTCGGATCATCCAGGATGAGCAGTTCGGGGCGGGGGGCCAGGGCCAGCAGCAGGGCGAGCCGGGCCGACTGCCCCTTGCTCAGGGTCTTCACCTTGGCGTCGGGGGCCAATTCGAAGCGCTTCAGGTAGCGCTCGGCCAGTTCGGCGTCCCACGTTTTGTAGAAGCCGCTGGTGAAGCGGATGCACTCCCGCACCTTCATCCAGCCGTACATCTTCTGTCCCTCGGCTACGTAGCCGACCCGCTCGCGCACCCCGACCGGCTCCTTCTGCGGGTCGAAGCCGAGCACCTGCGAGGAGCCCCCGGTGGGCTTCAACAGCCCCAGCAGCAGTTTGATGGTGGTCGTCTTGCCCGAGCCGTTCCGGCCCAGGTAGCCGTAGACACTCCCCTTGGGGACCTCCAGGTCGAGACCCTGCAGGGCCTCCACCGAGCCGAACCGTTTGCTCAGGTTCCTCGTCGTGATGACCGTGTCCATGGTCAGGCCCTTTCCTTCGGGTGGGTTCCGGTGAAGATCTCGGCGAGCCGCTCCGTGAAGAGCGCGGTCACCTCGTCCCGTTCCAGCCGCAGGTGCTGGGCCTCGATGAGCGCCCGGTCCAGGATGGCGCCGACCGAACGGCGCCGTTCCCTCTCGCTGATGGAGACCTCCCCGTCGGCCACGAAGGTGCCCACCCCCTTGCGGGTGACCACGATCCCCTCCCGCTCCAGGTGCTGGTAGGCCTTGGCCACGGTGTTCGGGTTCACCGTGAGCGTCTCGGCCACCTCGCGCACGCTGGGTACCTGTTCGCCCTCCCGCAGGCTCCCCAGGGCGATGGACCGTTTGATCCCATGAGCGATCTGCAGGTAGACGGGCACCCCGCTGTCCGGATCGATGTTCAGCCTCATGCCCCACCTCGGTTCAAGTGTCTGCTGATGTAATACACCGGACGCAGGGACCTGTCAAGTGTCGAGTGTACTAGAACGGTAGACACCTAGAGATCCCTGAGACCGGGTCCAGGCTGGACGATGCGCCCCCGAACCCGGTCGCGGCCGCCGATCGGACCCGGCGGACCGTGTTGCTCCCGACCCCGGTTGTGGCCCCCGGCGGGGGCGGGCTATATTGGAACGTCCCGGAGCATGCCCCCGGGACCTGCAGCAGGCGTGATCCCAACGGCGCGCGGGACCCTCCTCCCGCGACGGAAAGGTTTTCAGCACGATGGCGACTAAATACGTCTATCGGTTCGGCGACGGTAAGGCGGACGGTACCGGGAAACTGAAGACCCTGCTCGGCTCCAAAGGGGCCAACCTGGCCGAGATGACGCGCATCGGCGTCCCCGTCCCCCCCGGCTTCACCATCACCACCGACGTCTGTCGTTATTACATGAACCATGACGGGGCCTACCCCAAGGCGCTGACCCGGGAACTCGACGCTGCCCTGAAGGCGATGGAGAGCCAGATGGGAACCCGCTTCGGGGACTCGAAGGACCCGATGCTGGTCTCGGTCCGCTCGGGGGCGGCCGTCTCGATGCCCGGGATGATGGACACCATCCTGAACCTGGGTCTGAACGACCGGGTGGTGAAGGGGCTGGCCGCAGTCAGCGGGGACGAGCGGTTCGCCTGGGATTCCTACCGCCGGCTCATCCAGATGTACGGCGGGGTGGTGCTGGACATCGAGGGGGAGGCCTTCGAAAAAGTCATCGAGAAGGCCAAGAAGAAGCGCAGGGTCACCGCCGACACCGAACTGACCGCCGCAGTTAGCCAGGCAGTTTCCATCCCCGTTATCGCCTCGGGCGGGGCGGGCAGCCTCGAAGACATCTGCCGCGTCCTGACCGAAGGAAAAGCCGACGCAGCCCTGGCGGCA
>CAYUVJ010000297.1:0-3913 GCA_964447955.1 uncultured Gemmatimonadota bacterium | reverse complement strand
CGGTGGGCTTCGTCACCACCCTGATCGAGGAGCCCCCCCGCTCCTGGGTCGCGCTGGCCCAGGAGATCGAGGAGCGCTGGACCCTCAAGAAACTCCAGCGCAAGCGCGGCCCCTACGTGCGCCGCAACGGCATCACCCTGCGCCTGACCGACACCTACCAGAGCACCACCAGCCCCCTGCAGAACACTTACCCCGACCTGATGACCATGGTCTGGTACGGCATGAAGACGCTGGCCCACCGGCCTCCCACCTACCGGGTGATCCCCTTCGAGCGACTGGAGCCGGCCCATTCGACCATCCTGGAGGTGGCTCCGGAGGTCACTCTGCAGAAGCTGGGCATCCCCCACACCCAGTACCACGGGGAGAGCGACACCCCGGCCGAGCGCCGGCGCGAGATCCTGAGGCAGCTGCGCCTGAGCAACCTGGTCCCGCTCGACACCGCCAGCGCCTTCTACAAGGAGGCGCTGGAGAACGACGACGCCCTGGACGCCATCCTCTGCGGGCTGACCGGCACCTTCTTCAGCGGGGACGCCGGCGGTCTGGGCATCACGCTGGCCACCCCGAGCCCCAACGAGATGCGCCGCATCTCGCTGGAGGGCTGGATCTACGCCCCCGCGCTCGTGACGGCCTGACCCCTTCCCCCTTACCGGGGACCCTTCCGGCCCCGTCGTCCTCGAGTGAGGGCGGCGGGGCCGTGTGCGGTGGGGGGCGGCGCCGTGCGTGAGCGGGCCATCGTCCATCTCGACCTGGACGCCTTCTACGTGGCGGTGGAGCGGGTGGTGGCTCCCCGCCTGCGGCAGCGCCCGGTCATCGTCGCCTTCGGCGGGCTCTATGCCCCCCGCACGGTGGTGGCCTCGGTCTCCTACGAGGCCCGGCGGGCCGGGGTCTTCACCGGCCAGCCCCTCACACAGGCCCGCCGGCGTTGCCCCGACGCGGTGGTGCTGTCGGGCAACCCCGACCTCTACGAACGGGCCTCCCGGGCCCTCTTCCAGGTGCTGGCCGACTTCAGCCCGGTGCTGGAGCCGTCCAGCGCCGACGAGGCCTACCTCGACCTGAGCGGGACCGGGCGGCTCTTCGGCCTGCCGGTCGACACCGGCTGCCGGATCCAGCACGAGGTCCGGGAGCGCCTGCGCCTGGACGCCTCGGTCGGACTGGGCACCAGCAAACTGCTCAGCCGGATCGCCGCCGGATGTGCCAAGCCGGCCGGTTTCCTGGACGTCAGCCCGGGCTGGGAGGCCGCCTTCCTCTCGCCGCTGGGGGTGCGCCGGCTGCCCGGGGTGGGGGAGCGCACCGAACGGCGTCTGATCGATTTCAACCTGCACCGCTGCGGCGAGGTGGCCGGCGTCCCGGTGGGCTACCTGGAGATGGCCTTCGGAGCCCGGGGGCGCCTGCTGAGCGAGCGTTCCCGGGGGGTGGACCTCACCCCGGTCTCCCCCCGCGGGCCGGCCCGCAGCGTGGGGGCCGAACGCACTTTCGACCACGACACCAACGACCGTCCGGCCCTGGAGGCCGCCCTGCGCCGACTGGTCGAGCAGGCTGCCCACCGTCTGCGCGGACAGGGCCGGCTGGCCGGCACGGTGGCCGTGCGGCTGCGCTTCGCCGACAGTGTCGACGCCGCCCGCCAGCACACCCTGGCCCTGCCCAGCGACCTGGAGCGCGACCTGGGGCCGGCCGCCCGCGCTGCTCTCGACCGGCTCTGGGACCGCCGGGTGCGGGTGCGCCAGATGGGGGTGCAGCTGAGCGGCCTGACCGGCGGGACCGAGCAGACCGACCTCTTCGACGACCCCTGCGGAGCCGGCCCCTGGACGCCCAGCCGAGCCCAGCGGGGGCGGGCTCTGGCCGGCGCGGTCGACCGGGTCCGGACCCGCCACGGGTTCGCCGCCCTCGGCTCCGCCCGCGCCCTGACCGCCCCGGCCGGGCAGGTGGACCATGCCCGCTAGGACGGCGCCCCCCTTCGCCCACCTGGTGGTGCACTCCCACCACTCCTTCCTGCGGGGAGCCAGTTCCCCCGAGGCCCTCTGTGCCGAGGCGGCGGCCCGGGGCTTCGAGGCCCTGGCCCTGACCGACGTGAACGGCCTCTACGGGACCGTCCCCTTCGTCAAGGCCGCCCGGGCGGCCGGGGTGCGCCCGATCACCGGGGTCGACCTGCGCGAGCCGCCTCCCGCCTCCCGGAAAGCCGTTCTGCTGGTCGAGGAGCAGGAAGGCTATCCTGTTGTCTGTGATATCATTAGCTCCCGTCACTTGAAGCAGGACTTCGATCTCGGGACAGCCCTGCTGGAGCGGGGACCGGGGGTGGCGGTGCTGACCGAGGACCCCGACCTGCTGGAAACCCTGGTGCGGGAGCGGGGAGCGGCCGGACACTACCTGGCCCTGACCGCCTGGCGGGGGTGGCGCCGGGTGCTGGGCGAGGCACGGCAGCGGGGGCTGCTGGGGGCGGGAGTGGGAACCGTGGCCGCCAACGAGGTCTGGTTCGCCCGTCCCGAGGAGCACGAGCGGCACCGGTTGCTCACCGCCATCGGGTGCAATGCCCCCCTGAGCGGGCTCTCGGCCGCCCATACCGCCCCCCGCACCGCCGGCCTGCGGACGGCTGCGGAGATGGCCCGGGTCTTCGGAGACTGCCCCGAGGCCCTGCGGACGGCGGCCGAACTGGCCGAGCGCTGCGGGGGCGGTCCCCCGCTGGGGGGGCTCCACCTCCCCGTCTTCCCCTTCCCCGACCGTCCCGGGGCCCATCCCGACCTGGCCCTGCGGCATCTGCGCGAACAGTGCCTGCGGGGGGTGGTCTGGCGCTACGGGACCCGGGAACGGCCCCGGACGACCGACGGGCAGATCTGGCCGGTCGACGACCCCTGGTGTCCGGCCCCGGGCCGGCCGTCCGGGGGCTCTGTCCCCGACCCGGCCGGACTGCGCGAGGACGTGCTGCGCCAGCTGGAGCACGAGTTGGGCATCATCGCCCGGATGGGCTACGCCGACTACTTCCTGGTGGTGGCCGACATCGTGCGCTTCGCCCGGCAGGCGGGCATCCCCACCTGCGGACGGGGCTCGGCGGCCAACAGCGTGGTGGCCTACACCCTGGGGCTGACCCACGTGGAACCCCTGGCCAACGACCTCTATTTCGAGCGCTTCCTCAACCAGGGGCGTTCCGACGCCCCCGACGTCGACCTCGACTTCTCCTGGAAGGACCGCCCGCGGGTGATCGACTACGTCTACCGCACCCACGGCCGGGACCGCACGGCCATGATCGCCACCCAGGTGACCTTCCAGGGGCGGGCGGCGGTGCGGGAGGTGGCCAAGGTGCACGGCCTGCCCGAGGGGGAGATCGCCGCGGTGACCCGGCGGATGGGCTACGCCGCCCGGGCCCGCGATCTGAGGGAGACGGTGGCCGCCAACCCCCGTTTCCGGGGGATCGACCTCTCCGCGGAGCCCTGGTGCACGGTGCTGGCCCAGGCCGAGGAGCTGGACGGCTATCCCCGCCACCTGGGGGTGCATCCCGGCGGTATCGTCATCGCCCCTGGACCCATCACCCGGCACGTGCCGCTGGAGCGCTCGGCCGGCGGCCTGGTGGTGACCCAGTGGGACATGTACCCGGTGGAGGATGCCGGGCTGGTCAAGATCGACCTGCTGGGCAACCGTTCCCTGGCCGTCATCGACGACGCCTGCGCCCGGATCGAGCAGGTCCATGGCCGCCGGGTCTCCTACGTCCACTTCGACCCCACTCGCGACGAGACCACCCGGGAACTGGTCGCCCGAGGGGACACGGTGGGCTGTTTCTACATCGAGAGCCCGGCCACCCGGGGGCTGGTGCGCAAGCTGGACTGCCGCGACTTCGCCACCCTGGTGGCCGCCTCCAGCATCATCCGTCCCGGGGTCTCCCGCAGCGGGATGATGCATGCCTACATCGAGCGTCACCACGGCG
>CAYUVJ010000296.1:695-3918 GCA_964447955.1 uncultured Gemmatimonadota bacterium | reverse complement strand
CATCTACGGGATATTGGAACGTTGCTTCCTTTCAATGTTCCCGGTATTGTGGTAATCACGATGGGTGCCGGGCAGGTCCTTCCTTTCGAGGGCCCGGCGCTGTGATGGGCCCGACGTCCTGGTCCTGACGCCGGTGAACCTCTGCGGGGAGGTCACGTGAACCACGCCAGCGACCCGACGCCGGTCCACCCCGGCGCCGGGACCACTCAGGATGCCGAGAACCCGCCGACGGAGCGGGTGCATATCAGCCCGATCAAGGGGGTCGGCCATCGACTCCGCACGCTGCGCCAGGAGCGGCAACTCCTCCAGCGGGAACTGGCTGAAGCGGCCGGTCTGTCCCTCAACGCCGTCAGCCTGATCGAACGAGACCAGACCTCACCCACCGTAGCCACATTGGAGCGACTGGCCCAGGCTCTGGATGTCCCCGTGGTAGCGCTCTTTTCGGAACCGGCACCGATGACCACCGTCATCCTGACCCGACCTGAGGACCGGGAGCGGGTGGCCATCCACCAGGGTATCATCGAACGGCTCGGCAAGGGACTCGAAGGGCAGAAGATGGAAGCCGTCGAGATCACCTTCGAGCCGGGTTATGAGGGGTCGCAACGACGACAGGTACACAGCGGCCACGAGCTCGTGTATGTTACGGAGGGGAGTATCTGGTGCGAGGTCGGCGACCGCCGCTGGGAACTGGGTCCCCGGGAGAGCCTCTTCTTCGAGGCCCGGATCCCGCACCGCTACGGGAACCAGGACGGCACCCGAGCCCGGGCCCTGGTCGTCTCCTGGGAACCCGACGGTCCCGGCGGGTCGCTCCAGTCCCATTTCTCCTGAGCAGCGGCTCCGGCCCCTAGGCGGCCAGGAGCCCCGGTCTTTCCGCCTGATATCGTCAGGGCAGGTGAACCCATGTCCGGACACTCGAAGTGGTCCACCATCAAACGCAAGAAGGCCAAGGTCGATCAGGCCCGCGGCCGGCTCTTCTCCCGTCTGACCCGGGAGGTCATCGTGGCTGCCCGGGAAGGCGGCGGTGACCCCGACACCAACGCCCGACTCCGCCTGGCCATCGACAACGCCCGGGCCAACAACCTGCCCAACGAGAACGTCGACCGGGCCATCCGCCGGGGTACCGGGGAGCTGCCCGGGGTCGATTACGAGTCGGTCTGGTATGAGGGGTATGCCCCGGGCGGGGTGGCCGTACTCATCGAGACCCTGACCGACAACCGGAACCGCACCGTCGGGGAACTCCGGCACATCTTCACCACGCGAGGGGGCAGTCTGGCCGAGTCGGGCAGCGTGGCCTGGCAGTTCGAAGCCAAGGGGACCCTGCTGGTCGATGCCGAGGGGGTGGACGAGGACAGCCTGATGATGACCGTCCTCGAGGCCGGGGCCGAGGATATGAGCCGCGAGGGGGACGCCTTCTATATCGTGACCCCGGTCGAAGCCCTGGATGCGGTCGAGCAGGCGGTCGGGGCAGCCGGCTTCACCCATCGCGACGCCCAGCTGGCCCGAGTGCCGAAGAACTACCTCGACCTGCCGGCCGACCAGCAGCTCCAGGCCCTCAGGGTACTGGAGGCCATCGAGGAGCAGGACGACGTCCAGAACGTCTACACCAATCTGGACATCGACGACACCGTGGCCGACGCACTGGACGAAGCGTGAGCGGTGGGTCCGGACCGGTCCGTATCCTGGGGATCGACCCGGGTTCGAGATTGACCGGCTGGGGACTGGTGGCCCTCGACCGGGGCGGTGTCCTCACCCCACTCGACCAGGGGGTCTTCCGGCTGCCCGAGGACCGTCCGCTGGCCGAACGGCTGGCCCGACTCCACGAGAAGCTGTGCGCACTGCTGGTCGCCCAGGCCCCGTCCGAGGTCGCCGTGGAGGACCTCTATGTGGCCCGCAACGTACGTTCGGCCCTGACCCTGGGCCATGCCCGCGGAGTCATCCTGCTGGCTTGCGCCCAGGCCGGCCTGCCCGTCCACGAGTATCCGGCCAACACCATCAAACAGGCTGTCCTGGGGCAAGCCGGACGGGCTGCCACCAAGGAACGGGTCGGTTTCATGGTCCGGGCGATCCTGGGTCTGAAGGAGATCCCCGGCCCAGCCGATGTGACCGACGCCCTGGCCTGCGCCATCTGTCACGCCCATCGGAGGACATCCCCTTCATGATCGCCTGGATCGACGGCCTGTTGAGCGAGAAGCATCCGACCGAGGCGGTCGTGGCGGTGAGTGGGGTCGCCTTCCACTGCCGGATCAGCCTGACCACCTATGCCGGTCTGCCCGAGACGGGGGAAGAGGTCCGGCTCTACACCACCCTGATCGGTCGGGACGACGGGATGGACCTTTTCGGCTTCCTCGAGGAGGCCGAGCGGACGCTCTTCGGGCTTCTGCGCGAGGTGTCAGGGGTGGGGCCTAGAATGGCCCAGGGTATCCTGTCGGGGATGTCCGTGCAGGAGTTCACCCGGGCGCTGGCCGACGAGGACCTGGTCACGCTGACGGCCATCAAGGGGGTCGGTCGCAAGACCGCGGAGCGGCTCGTCCTGGAACTGAAGGAGAAGCTGCCCCGGCTCGAGGAGGCCACCGGGATGGTCCCGTCTGAGCGGAAGTCCACAGGAGCGGCCGCCGAGGAGGAAGAAGCCTGCCTGGCCCTGCGTTCGCTCGGCTACTCCGCTCCGGAGGCGGAGCGGGCAGTACGAAGGGCCATCACAGAGACCGAGGGAGAGCCCACTGTGGAGAGTATCGTCAAACGGGCCCTCACCTTGACCCGCTGACCGCCCCCGGGAACCTGGTATGCCCGAACCCCGCATCATCACACCCCGTCCCACCGGCGACGAGAGGGCCTTCGAAGAGGTTCTGCGTCCGGCCAGCTTCGACCAGTTCGTCGGCCAGACCGCCGCGGTGGACAACCTGCGGCTGTTCATCCAGGCCGCCCGGGAGCGGGGGGAGGCCCTCGACCATCTGCTGCTGTCCGGTCCGCCCGGACTGGGCAAGACGACTCTGGCCCACATCGTAGCCAACGAACTCGAGGTCGATCTCAAGGCCACCGCCGGGCCGGTACTGGAACGAGCCGGCGACCTGGCCGGCCTGCTCACCGGCATCGGCGAGGGGGACGTGCTCCCGGGGCTGCGGGTCGCGGGCGCGGCGTCGTTCGTCGCCGAGGCGCTCGAGCCCGGCGAGCCGGCGCTCGTCTACTAGCGACGACCCTGCCGACGACGGCGCCGACCGGCGTGCCC
>CAYUVJ010000296.1:0-685 GCA_964447955.1 uncultured Gemmatimonadota bacterium | reverse complement strand
ATCGGCGAGGGGGACGTGCTCTTCATCGACGAGGTCCACCGTCTGAGCCCGGTGGTCGAGGAATACCTGTATTCCGCCATGGAGGACTATCGGCTCGATATCCTCATCGACAAGGGGCCGAGCGCCCGCAGTATCAAACTCAACCTCAACCGCTTCACCCTGGTCGGGGCCACCACCCGGGCGGGGATGCTGACCGGCGCCCTGCGTGCCCGGTTCGGGCTCACCATCCGTCTGGACTATTACGGGGTGGAGGATCTGGAGGCCATCCTGACCCGCAGTGCCCGGGTGCTGGGGGTGAGCCTCGACCCCGCTGGGGCGGCCGAGATCGCCTGCCGCAGCCGGGGGACCCCCCGGATCGCCAACCGGCTGCTGCGCCGTGCCCGCGACGTCGCCCAGGTCAAGGGGGACGGTCAGATCACCGCTCCCATCGCCGACGAGACCCTGGAACTACTCGGGATCGACGCGCGTGGGCTGGACGAGATGGACCGGCGACTCCTGCTCACCATCATCGACCGCTTCGACGGAGGGCCGGTCGGTCTCAACTCCCTGGCGGTGGCGGTGGGGGAGGAGGGGGAGACCATCGAAGAGGTGCACGAACCCTTCCTCATCCAGCAGGGACTGTTGCACCGCACCCCCCGTGGGCGGGTGGTCACCCGGGGGGCCTACACCTACTTCGGTCGGAAGC
>CAYUVJ010000295.1:0-3924 GCA_964447955.1 uncultured Gemmatimonadota bacterium | reverse complement strand
TGACGATGTGGACTACCTGCTGCTCCACGGTTCCCACGACGGGGACGTCTCCTCGTTCTCGGGGGACCGGACCTGGAAGCGCATCACCTTCTCCCCCGACAGCCCGTCGTTCAAGACCTCGCTCTACATCTACCGGGCCAACCACGGGCAGTTCAACACGGTCTGGGGGAACAGCGACTGGGGGATGCCGGGCGGCCTGATGCTCAACCGGGCGGCCCTGCTGGACGCTGAGGACCAGCGCCGGATCGCCCGGGTCTGGATCGGGGCCTTCCTGGAGACCGTACTGCACGAGAGGACCGAGTACCGACCGATGTTCCGGGACTGGCGTACCGCCCGTCACTGGCTGCCGGAGACCTACTACATCGGCCGCTACGCCGATGCCCAGGTGGACTACGTGGCCGACTACGGCGAGGACATCGACGTGCTGACCGGCACCCTGGCGGGCACCCGCCTCGAAGGGGAGCGGCTGGCTACCTGGCGGGAAGAGGACATCGGCTTCCGCTCCGGCTCCTCGCTGCGGGACAACCAGGCGGTCTATGTGGGCTGGCGCCCGGTCGAGATCGACACACTTGAGGCCGAAGAGACGGACGATGAAGGTACGCCCCTGGCGGGCGGACCGGAGATGGCCCCCGACCGGGACTCGGCGGAGGCGCCGGAAGCTGCGGCGGACACGCTGCCGGCCGTCTATCGCGTGCGGCTTCCCGAAGGACTGGCCCGGGCCTGGTCCCTCGGCCCGGAGGACGCCCTCGTGTTCTCAACGGCCCAGGTGGACGAGAAACCGAAACGGCCTGATGAGGACGATGAACTAGTAGAGAAGGAGAAAGAAGAGCGGGAAAAGGCTCGGAAGGGAGAAGATGAACATCAGAAATCTATGGAGGATCAAGAGAATCAGAATAGAAGCACTGAAGGATTAGACAAACAGGAAGAATCAACTGAGGACAGTGAGAGCACAGAACATCCTGAGAAAGACGATGAAGATGAAGAGGAGCCGGTAGAGCCCCTGGATTGGACGATTATCTGTACGGATGCTCGGGGAAGGTCGGTAGAGATCACCCTGAGCCAGGTATATCGCCTCATGCCCCCCTTCAAGGCGAAGTTCACCCGTCTGAAGTCCCTGGAAGGGCGCTACGGGAAGTCGAGCGAACCGGTCCTGCAGTCCATCGAGATCCCCCTGGCCCGATTCCAGGAGGTGGACCCGGCCTTCGATCCCAGCCGGCTGGTCACGGTCTGTTTCCGTTTCGACCGCTCCGAACAGGGAGTCATCGTGCTGGACGAGATCGGATTCCGGAGGGTACGTTAGACACAGACTATGTTCGACTGCACGCACTGCGACACATTCGTCTGCCGACTCGGCCGGACCGAGGGGGGCGGTCCCGACTGCCCCATGGACGACCAGTTCCCCGACTTCGACTGGCTCTACGAGGACGCCGAAGAGCGCCGGCGGGCCCTGGTGGCCGCCCGGATCGAGGCCGAGGGCTATGGGCGCTGGAACCGGGTGAAGGAGACCCGGACCTTCATCCGCCGGATGGGCTGGATGCGGGTGGGGGTGGCCCACGGCCGCGACACAGGCCGGGAAGCCCATCGTTTCGCCGACCTGCTGGCCCGTGACGGAGTCGAATCGGTGCTCCCCTTCGAAGGGGAACCGGAGGATGTCGCCGCCCAGGCCCGACGCTTCCAGACGGTCGGGACCGATCTGAACGTGGTCGTCGGTCTGCCGGTGGCCGAGGAGGCGCTCTTCCTGAGGGACTCCTCCGCTCCGGTCACCGTCCTGGTCGCCCGGGATGTACGCCTGCGCCACAATCCGGCCGGCGCCCTCTACATCAGTCACAGCTACCTGCGGAACGCCCTGCATGCGACCCATAACCGGTTCACCGATCGAACCGACCGTATCGACGAGCCGGAGCTGACCGCCGTGGCCCGATCCATGGCCGCCTGGGAACAGGAACGGGTGACCGCCGACCTTCCCCCCACCCGGCTCGAGGAACTGATGCAGTTCGCCATCCGGCTCGGAGCGGGTCACATCGGGATCTCCTTCTGCGTCGGGATGCGGGGAGAGGCGGCCCTTTTGGGCCGGATCCTGGAGAAGAACAGCTTCCAGGTCTCGGGCATCTGCTGCAAGAGCGGGGCGGTACCCAAGGAACAGCTCGGACTGCGCGACGAGGAGAAGGTCCGTCCTGGGACCGACGAATCGATCTGCAACTCCCACGCCCAGGCGGAACTGTTGAACCGTGAAGGCGTGGGGCTGGCCGTGATCCTGGGGCAGTGCGTCGGGCATGATTCGGCCACCCTGGGAAGGCTGACGATGCCGACCACCGTGCTGGTCGCCAAGGACCGGGTGCTGGCCCACAACCCGGTCGCCGCCCTCCAGGGCGGTTCCCGCACCTGATCCTCCGGCCGGTCTCATTATCCGCTGGACGGAGCGTCTTCCGGATACTGCTTTGCAGTCAGCCCACACCCACGCCGGACCCTGAGGACGGGAAAAGGTAACATGGCGGATTCCGACTTCTCCCTGCAGGACGCTTTTCCGCCGGTCGACCGGACTGCCTGGCGGGAACAGATCGACCAGGACCTGAAGGGAGCCTCCTTCCAGCAGCGGCTGGTCACCCCCACCTATGAGGGGATCGACATCCAGCCGCTCTACACCCGCGACGACTGGCCGGCGGCCGGGGACCCGTCGGGCTTCCCCGGTCTGGACCCCTTCACCCGGGGGGGCCGGCCGCTGGGCAACGCCATCTCGGGCTGGACGGTCCTGCAGGATCCCCGGCATCCCGAGCCGGCGGAGGCCGGAGCCCGGGTCGCCGCGCACCTGGCCGCGGGAGGGGACGGGGTCCTGCTGGGCTTCGATCCCGTCGCCCGGGCCGGTTTCGACCCCGACGCCGCCAGCGCCCCGGACCGGATCGGACAGGAAGGCACCGGCATCTGGACGGCGGCCGATCTGGAGCAGGTCCTGGCCGGGGTCGACCCGGCCCGGTCCGCCATCGTCCTGGTCCCCGGGGCGGCCTTCCTGCCGGCGGCTGCTCTGCTGGAGTGCTGGTGGCAGTCCCGGGACGCCTCACCCGAAGCCGTCCGGGGAGGTTTCGGAGCCGATCCCTACGGCAGTCTGGCGCGGGACGGCCGTCTTCCTGCCCCCCTCGGGAAGATGCTCGACCTGGCCGCCGATCTGGCCGCCTGGACGGCCCAGCGGCGTCCCCGGGTGAGGGCACTGACCGTCGACGTCTCGCCCTACCACCGGGCCGGGAGCGACGCGGTCCAGGACCTGGCTTACGCCATGTCCACCGGCATCGATTACCTGCGGGCGCTGACCGCATCCGGACTGGACCTTGAGACCGCAACCGGGCAGCTGCGTTTCACCATCCCCGTCGGCACCCACTTCTTTAAAGCGGTGGCCAAACTGCGGGCAGCCCGTACCCTCTGGGCGCACATCGTGGCCGCCGCCGGAGGCTCACCCGCTGCCCGGGCCCTCCACCTGCACGTGCGCACCGGTCGGCGGTCGATGACGCGGCGTGACCCCTGGGTGAACATGCTCCGCAACACCGGCACCTGCTTCGCGGCGGCGGTGGCCGGGGCGGCCGAGGTGACCACCGAGCCCTTCGATGCCGAGATCGGACCGCCCGGGGCCCTGGGGGATCGTGTCGCCCGCAACACCCAGCTCATCCTGCGTGAGGAGTCCAACCTGCACCGGGTGGTCGATCCCGCCGGCGGCGCCTGGTTCCTGGAGCATCTGACCGAAGAGCTGGCCCGACGGGTCTGGGCCCTGGTCCAGGAGATCGAGGCTGCCGGAGGCATGGGGATCGAACTGACCTCCGGCCGGGTGGCCGAGCGACTCGCCGCCGGGTTCGAACCCCGGGCGAAGAACATCGCCCGCCGCCGCGACCCGCTCACAGGGGTCAGTGAGTTCCCGAACCTCGAGGAGGAAGCCGTGAC
>CAYUVJ010000294.1:0-3937 GCA_964447955.1 uncultured Gemmatimonadota bacterium | reverse complement strand
ACACCCCGGCCAGGGTGCCGCTGAGCATCGGGCCGGCGGCCACCCCCAGACCGAAGGACATCGTCATCATGCTCATCTGCCGCACCAGCAGGCCCGGGATGCCCAGGTCGGCCACCATGGCATAGCTGGGGGCCACCACCAGAGCCGTCGCGATCCCCAGCAGGAACCGGTCGAGCGAGAGCCAGAAGGTCGTTGGAGCGTACCCCTGGAGAACCCCGAGCGGTACGACCAGGATCATCCCGGTGAGGATCAGGGGGCGCCGACCGATAGCATCCGAGAGGTGTCCGATGGGGATCTGTGTCAGGAACCGTCCCACGGTGAGCATTGAAAAGGCGATCCCGAAACCGATGGCGTTCTGAGCCAACCGCAGGTTCAGTTCGGGTTCCAGGGCCGAGATGAGACTGATGGCCAGGGCGATGGTGAAGATCCCGGAACCCAGCAGGAGAATCTGACGCATCACCTGGCGCGGGTCGAGTTCTCCGCTCCGCCGGCCCGGGAGGACCGGAAGGGGTCCAGGCACCCCGGCATCGTCGAGCGGTCCGGTGTCACGCGGGGCCCGGACGGGCTCACCCCGGACCTCGTGGACGAAGAAGAGGACGAGCAGCAGACTGACCAGTGCGCCCCCGGCCCCGGCCAAGAAGGCCGCTTCGAATCCGACCAGTTCCAGCAGCACCCCTCCCACCAGCGGTCCGACCGCATAACCGATCATCCGGGCGGTGGTGAAGACCCCCATTGCCCCACCCATGGCATGGCGATGGGCATGGGCGGCGATCAAGGCCAGGGCGGTCGGGATGGTGAAGGAGATACCGAAACCCTGCAGCATGCGCAGACCGACCAGTTCCCGGTAGCTGTCGGCGGGGATGTAGCCCAGCGTGGCACAGCAGACCACGGCCAGTCCGGCCAGGATGAAGGGCTTGCGGCGGCCGCTCCGGTCGCTCACCCAGGCGGCGACCGGCTGCATCAACGAGAAGACCAGCCCGGCGAGGCTGATGAGCAGACCGATGAGCGTGGCATCGGGCAGGCGGGCGAACAGTCCGCTGCGGGGGATCTCGATGATATAGAGAGGGAGCAGGACGATGAGCAGGCTGTTGGCAAACGCATCCGCCATCCGGGACGCGGAGAGTACCACGACCTCCTTCTTGACCCCGAATGCGTGCAGTCGCCCTGGCATCAGATGAAAAAAGGCGCCTTCCGTTGAGCGGGGAAAGCGCCTTTCCTGGCCGGAGGACGGCCGGTGGGGTCGTTCGTGACCGTCACTCGGCGTCTGCGGCGTCCTCCCCCTTCTTGCGGCGGCGACTTAACAGACCGCCCCGCTTGCTCTTCTTGGCCTTCTCTTCCTTCTTTTCAGGCTCGGCCTTGGCGGCGGCGGGTTTCTTCGCTTTCGCCTCGACCTTGGTCTCCACCGTCGATTCGACCGCCTCGTCCTGCACCACGGCGGCAGCCTCTACTCCCGGTTCGGTGGAGGCTGGAGCCTTCGCCCGCGAGCGGCCGGTTGTCTTCTTGGTCCCGGCCTTCTTGGTGGACTTGGCCCGGCTGCTCTTACCCCCCTCGTCCTGCATGCCGCGGCCGACCAGCTCGATGAGGGCCAGTTCGGCGGCATCGGACTTGCGGTAACCGAGTTTCACGATCCGGGTGTAGCCCCCCGGACGCCCCACGAAGGAGGGAGCTACATCATGGAATAGGCGATCGACTACTTGCCGCTGTTTGAGTTCCTTCAGGGCTTCGCGGCGGCTGTGCAGATCACCCTGACGGGCCCGTGTGATCAGCTTCTCGGCGTACGGACGCAGTTCCTTGGCCTTGGCGACCGTGGTCACGATCCGGTCCTCCATGAAGAGGGCCTGGGCCAAGCTGGACAGCGTGGCATCCCGGTGGGCGGCCGTCCGGGAGAGCTTACGGCCTTTGACTCGATGCCGCATTTCTCACTCCTCTTCCTGCAGCTGTTCGTCTATCACCAGATAGGGCTCGATCTCCATGCCGAAGTGCAGACCCATCTCATGCAGGATATCAGCCAGTTCGGAGAGAGACTTGCGTCCGAAGTTGCGGTACTTGAGCATCTCGGACTCGCTCTTCTGGACCAGGTCGCCGATGGACTTGATGTTCGCCGCCCGCAGGCAGTTGGCTGAACGGACGCTCAGCTCCAGTTCGTCGACCGGCATCTTGAGCAGTTCCCGGATGCGCATCGTCTCTTCGTCGGTCTCCAGGATCCGTTCCTCTTCCGGTTCTTCGTCGAAGGCCATGAAGACCAGGTAATGGTCCTTGAGGATCTTGGATGCGTGGCTGACCGCCATCTCGGGGTCGATCGAACCATCGGTCCAGATCTCCATGGTCAGACGCTCGAAGTCGGTCCGCCGGCCCACCCGCATGTTCTCGTATTCGTAATCGACCTTGAGAACCGGCGAGTAGACGGCATCCATCGGGATGACCCCGATCGGCATCTCCGGGTCTTCGAGTTCCTCGGCCGGGACATAGCCGCGTCCGGGACCGACGGTGACCTCCATCTTGAGGTCGGCGTCATCGTCCAGGGTTGCTATGTAATGCTCCGGGTTGTGGATCGTGAACGATTCGGAGAGCTGGAAGTCGGCGGCGGTCATGACCCCGCTCCCGGCTTTCTCCACCGTGACGGTCACCGGCTCGTCCACGTGCAGCTCGACCCGCACGCCCTTGAGGTTCAGGAGCATGTCGGTCAGGTCCTCAAGGACCCCCTCGACGCTCGTGAACTCATGGAGCGCGCTGTCCAGCCGGATGTGAGTCAGGGCCGCGCCCTGGATACTCGAGAGGAGTGCCCGGCGCAGGCTGTTGCCCAGCGTCACACCGAACCCGCGCTCGAGCGGGCCGGCGGTAAACTTACCGTAAGTGCGGGAGAAAGACTTCTTGTCCCACTCAATGCCCTCGGGCATCGTCAGGTTCTTCCACTTCATCTAGCGGATTCCCCTTTATCGGAGTCTCAGGGTCGCTGATCAGCGCGAATACAGCTCGACGATGAGCTGTTCGTTGATCTCCAGGTCCACGTCGGAACGCGTGGGGGCCTGCATGATCTGTCCGGCCATCTTGGCCTTGTCCAGAGAGAGCCAGGTCGGTTCTCCCCGCCGGCCGAAACGCTTCATCGCCTCCTGGATAATCTCCAGGTTGCGGGAACGTTCCTTCACTTCGATGACATCCCCCGGCCGGACCTGGTACGAAGGGATGTCCACGATACGACCGTTCACCTTGAAATGACGGTGCCGGACGAGCTGCCGGGCCGACGCCCTCGAGGGGGCCAGTCCCAGGCGGTAGACGGCGTTGTCGAGACGGCTCTCCAGCATCAGCAGCAGGATCTCGCCGGTCTTCCCCTTGGTGAGGGACGCCTTGCGGTAATAGTTTCGGAACTGGGCTTCCATCACCCCGTAGACCCGCTTCACCTTCTGCTTCTCCCGCAGCTGCAGCGAGTAGTCACTGGGCTTGCGGCGACGCGGGTTGGGTCCGTGCTGTCCCGGCGGATATGCACGTCGGTCGATGGAGCACTTATCGCTCAGACACCGCTCCCCCTTGAGGAAGAGTTTCATGCCCTCGCGGCGGCACAGCTTGCAGACGGAATCAGAATAACGCGCCATACTTCGGTCTCCTCCTGACCTTCTCAGACGCGGCGCCGCTTGGGCGGGCGGCAGCCGTTATGCGGGATCGGGGTCACATCTTTGATCGCGGAGATCTCCAGACCGGCGGCCTGGAGAGACCGGATGGCCGACTCGCGCCCCGAGCCCGGGCCCTTGACCCATGCCTCCACTGACCGTACCCCTGCAGCCATCGCTTCGCGGGCGGCCTTCTCGGCCGCTGTCTGGGCGGCGAAGGGGGTGCTTTTACGGCTCCCCTTGAACCCCGCCCCACCCGGCGTCGCCCAGGTGATCACGTTACCCTGGGTGTCGGTGATGGTGATGTTGGTGTTGTTGAAGGTCGCCTTGAT
>CAYUVJ010000293.1:0-3937 GCA_964447955.1 uncultured Gemmatimonadota bacterium | reverse complement strand
GTCCCAGCTGGGGGATCAGGACCAGCGGGGTCAGGATCCCGACCACCTGGACCCAGGGGTATCCCCAGGAGCGGAAGCCGGGATCGTAGGAGGGGATACGGCTCTCCCGCATCACGATCACGGCCAGGCTGACCAGCCCGAATATGAGGAGCTGGAAGGCGCTGGCCAGTTTGGCGATCCCGATCGGGCTCAGCACCAGGATGAGCAGCACCATGACCCCGGCGGTGACCAGGATGGCGTTGGTCGGGGTATGGAAGCGTCCCAGTTTCTTGAAGACTGCGGGCGCCAGGTCGTCGCGGCCCATAGCGAAGGGGTAGCGGGAGGCCGCCGCCAGGCCGGCGTTGGCCGCCGAGGCGAAGGCCAGGATGGCCGCCACCGAGACGGCGATGAAACCGCCCCGGGCGAGGAAACGCTGAGCGGCATAGGCCACGGGGGTATAGGTGGCGGCCAGTCCCTCGGGTTCGCCCACCCCGATCAGCACAGTCATGACCAGGACGTAGATCAGGGTAGCCAACATGAAGGCGTAGATCATGGCCAGGGGGATGGTGCGCTCGAGCCGGTCCACCTCCTCGGAGATGCTAGCTACCTTGGTCAGGCCGGTATAACCCACGAAGATCAGACCGACTGAGCCGAGGAACCGCCCGGTGTCGGTCTCCCACAGGGGTCGGAACCGGGTGAGGTCCAGCTCACCCACACCGGCCCATATGAACCAGGCCAGCACGACCAGCACGAAGGTCACGAAGGGGACCTGGATCCGGGCGACGTTCTTCAGACCGGTGATGTTCAGCAGGGTGAAGACCAGGCACAGCCCGAGGGCCACCGGCCGGAAGGGGAGGTCGAGGAAGAGGACCAGATAGGCTCCCATCCCGACCAGGTCGAAGGCGCTCTTGAAGGTCATGGCCAGCCAGGTCCCCAGGCCGGCCACAGTGCCGACCATCGGACCGAGCGCCCGGTCGAGGAAGAAGTAGGTGCCGCCCGCCCGGGGCATGGCGGTGGAGAGCTCGGCCTTGCTCAACAGAGCGGGGATGAGCAGCACTCCGGCCGCCAGATAGACCAGCGGGGCGGCGTTGCCGACCTGCCGGTAGACCAGGGAGGGGAGCAGGAAGATCCCTGAAGCCAGCATCGGCGCGATGCTGATCGCGAAGACCGCAGGCAGGCGGAGTTGTCGGCGCAGTCGCTGTTCGTCCATCCGGACCTCCCGACATTGCGACGGGCGACCGGGTACCCCGTCCCCGGCCGCTCGTGACCCGAGTCAGAAGCTCAGGACACGTGGGTTGATGAGCATATCCGAAGGTCCAAGACGGCGCCAGCCCGGAGCATGGAGCACGAGGTCGAGAGCAACCTTGCAGTCCGTCCCTATCTCGGCCAGAGTAGTGGTTTTCCGACCGGTCGCTGCCGGTCGAGGTCGTATCACGTTCGCGGGCAGAGACCCGACATCACGGGTGATGAGCGGAGGACGGGATGGCCGTCGAGATCCGGGAGGTCGTGGGGCGCAGGGAGCTCAGGACCTTCATCTACTTGCCGCAGGAGATCCACGCCGGTCACGCCACCTGGGTGCCTCCCCTGTGGGATGACGACCGGAAGTACTTCGACAGTTCCCGCAACCGGGCCTTCACCTACAGCGACACCATCATGCTGCTGGCCTGGCGGGGCGGCCGGCCCGTCGGACGGGTGATGGGCATCGTCAACCACCGCTTCAACGAGCACCGCGGGGAGAAGACCGCGCGTTTCAGCTATCTCGACACCCACGAGGAATTCGAGGTCCTCGACGCTCTCCTCAGGGCGGTGGAGGAGTGGGCGCGCGGGTTGGGCATGCGGCGCATCATCGGACCGTACGGTTTCTCGGACCAGGACCCGGAAGGATTCCTGATCGAGGGATTCGAACACCGGGCCACCATCGCCACCCTGCACAACTTCCCCTGGATGCCCGAGATGATCGAGCGGGCGGGGTACGTCAAGGACAACGACTACTTCGTCTACAAGATCGAGATCCCCGAGGAACTCCCCGAGTTCTACACCCGGATCTACGACCGGATCATGAAGCGGGGGCAGTTCCGCCTGCTCGAGTTCCAGAAGCGGAGCGAGATCAAACCATGGATCGTGCCGGTGCTCTCGCTCATGAACGAGTGCTATATGGCGGGCAACATCTACGGCTATTCCCCGCTCGACGAGCAGGAGATGCACCATCTGGCCCAGCGTTACCTGCCCATCCTGGACCCGCGTTTCGTGAAGGTCGGGCTGAAAGACGACCAGGTCGTCTCCTTCGTCATCGGGATACCCGACATGACCGAGGGGATCCAGCGGGCGGGGGGACATCTGCTCCCCTTCGGTTTCGTCCACGTACTGCGGGCGGCCCGGCGCACCCGGCAGCTCGACCTGCTGCTGGGGGCCATCAAGGAAGAACACCGGGGGAAGGGGCTCGATGTGATGATGGGGGTGGCCATGCTCCGCTCGGCCCGGGAGGCGGGCATGGACGTCATCGACACCCATCACGAGATGGAGACCAACGCCAGCGTGCGGGCCGAGATGGAGCGCATGGGCGGGGTCGTCTACAAGAAGTACCGGGTCTGGCAGAGGACGCTCTGACCGGTCCTGGTCCATCACCCGGGAGCGGGACCATGCCTGAGCAGCCTCTGGAGCAACCGTCGGCGGCCTTCGGTCTGTTCATCATCGTCGCTCTGTCGGTATTCCTCCTCACTCCAGTGTCGGTCCAGTCCCAGTGGCGGCCGGCCGAAGGCCCGCTGCGGACGCGCTGGTCGTCGGAGGTCACTCCCGACCGGGTCCATCCCGAGTACCCGCGCCCGCAACTGGTCCGGACAGACTGGCTCGGCCTGAACGGGCTCTGGGACTATACGATCACTCCGGCCGAGGGGGACCGGCCCGTCCAGTGGGAGGGGAAGATCCTGGTCCCCTTCCCGGTGGAGTCCGCCCTCTCCGGGGTGATGCGCCGGCTGGGGCCCGAAGAGCACCTCTGGTACCGGCGCACCTTCGAAGTCCCCCGCGGCTGGGCCGGCCGCCGGATCCTGCTCCACTTCGGAGCGGTGGACTGGGAGGCCCGGGTGTGGGTGAACAGCCGGGAGGTGGGCACCCACCGGGGGGGCTACGACGCCTTCACCTGCGACGTCACCGACGCGCTGCGACCGGGCGGGGTCCAGGAACTCGTGGTCGCCGTGACCGATCCCACCGACGCCGGGACCCAGCCACGCGGCAAGCAGGTCCGGGAGCCGCGGGGGATCTGGTACACCCCCACCTCAGGCATCTGGCAGACCGTCTGGCTCGAACCGGTGCCGGAGCGGCACATCACCAGGCTCCGGATGGAGCCCCATCCGGAGAGCGGGACGCTCCACCTCCGGGTCGAGACCGCCGGAGGGGACCGGGCCCGGCTCTCGGTGGTGGTGAGCACAACCGCCCGCGGGCAGTTCATCTCGAAGACCCGCGGTCCGGTCTCCGAGGAACTCGTGCTGGCGGTCCCCGATCCCGTCCTCTGGTCCCCCGACCATCCCTTCCTCTACGACCTCACCGTCCAGCTCATCCACGAAGAGCGGGTCACCGACGAGGTCACCTCGTATTTCGGGATGCGTTCGATCCGTATCGGTCCCGGGCCGGACGGGACCCCCCGACTTCTGCTCAACGGCGAACCCCTCTTCCAGATCGGTACCCTCGACCAGGGGTTCTGGCCCGACGGGCTCTACACGGCCCCCACCGACGAGGCGCTGCGTTACGACATCGAGGTCACCCGGGACCTCGGTTTCAACACCATCCGCAAGCACGTCAAGGTCGAGCCCGACCGCTGGTACTGGTGGTGTGATGTCCTGGGTATGTTGGTGTGGCAAGACATGCCCAGCGGTGACCGCTACATCGGGGGACGGGATTCCGATCTGGTGCGCTCCCCGGAGTCGGCCGCCCAGTTCGAGCGGGAGCTGGAAGCCCTGGTCCG
>CAYUVJ010000292.1:0-3940 GCA_964447955.1 uncultured Gemmatimonadota bacterium | reverse complement strand
TTACGAACGTCGGGCCCGGGTGACACTATCGCGGGAGGCCAGGCTGGAGACCGAGGACCGGGTCCATCGGGCCCTGGGAATGCTCCGCAGCGCCCGTCTGCTGTCGAGCCGGGAATGCCTGAATCTGATCAGTCTGGTGCGACTTGGATTGAACATGAACGTGCTCTCGGGCGTCCAAGTACATAGATTGAACCGACTCCAGGTGCTCATGCTCCCGGCCCACCTTGACCGACGGGAGGGGCGGGAGCTGGACCCGGACGAACGCGACCGGCTGCGGGCCGAGGCGGTCTGCAGTGAACTCGACGTCGTGGGGGGAGGCTAGACGCAGCATGAACGACATGTTCACCGACCGTGTGAAACGGGTCATGCAGCTGGCCAGGGAGGAATCCGCCCGGCTCGGTCACGACTACATCGGCACCGAACACTTCCTGCTCGGGATCATCCGGGACGGGGAGGGGGTGGCCGTGAACGTGCTCGAGAACCTGGGACTGGACCTCGATGAGGTGCGCCAGAGCATCGAGGACGCGACCGCCAACGTCGGCGGTTCGATGACCATCGGGCAGGTCCCGTTCACCCCCCGGGCCAAGCAGGTCCTGGAGATCGCGGCCTACGAGGCCCGGGCCCTCAAGAGCAAGTTCGTGGGGACCGAGCACCTGCTGCTGGCCCTGGTCAAGGACAAGGACGGTTCGGCCTCGCAGATCCTCTCGGCCTTCGGCGTCAACTACAAGATGATCAAGGACGAGATCCAGAAAGTAGGGAGCGAAGAGGGGAGCGAACGGCTCGACGCCAAGCCCGGCAAGTCGAAAACCCCCTTCCTCGACCATTTCGGCCGCGACCTGACGGCCCTGGCCGAGCGGGGGGAACTCGACCCCATCATCGGACGGGAGCGGGAGATCGAGCGGATCGCCCAGATTCTGAGCCGGCGCAAGAAGAACAACCCGGTGCTCATCGGTGAGCCCGGCGTGGGCAAGACGGCCATTGTGGAGGGGCTGGCCCAGAAGATCGTGGAACGGTCGGTCCCGAAGGTCCTGGAGAACAAGCGGCTCATCAACGTCGACATGGGTTCCCTGGTGGCCGGGACCAAGTTCCGGGGCCAGTTCGAGGAACGCCTCAAGACCGTGATGAGCGAACTGCGCAATTCCAAGAACATCATCCTGTTCATCGACGAGCTGCACACCATCGTGGGCGCCGGATCGGCCGAGGGTACCCTGGACGCCAGCAACATGTTCAAGCCGGCCCTCTCCCGGGGCGAACTGCAGTGCATCGGCGCCACCACCCTGGACGAGTACCGCAAGACGATCGAGAAGGACGGGGCCCTGGAGCGTCGTTTCCAGAGGGTCATGGTGGATTCTCCCTCGCCCGACCAGACCGTCGAGATCCTGAAGGGGCTCCGGTCCCGGTACGAGGAACACCACCAGGTCATCATCACCGACGAGGCCATTGACGCCGCCACCCGGCTGAGCGACCGCTATATCTCCGACCGCTTCCTGCCTGACAAGGCCATCGACGTGATCGACGAGGCCGGCAGCCGGGTCCACCTCAAGAAGTACACCTTCCCGCCCGAGATCCGGGAGATCGAGGACCGGCTCAAGGAGGTGCGGGAGGCCAAGGAGGCCAGCGTCAAGAACCAGGAGTTCGAGAAGGCCGCCGAACTGCGTGACCGGGAGCGGCGGACCCGCGAGGAACTGGAGAAGGCCAAGCGGGAATGGGAGGCCTCGATCCAGGAGACCAAGGTCTACGTGACCGAAGGGGATGTGGCCGAGGTGGTCTCGGGCATGACCGGTATCCCGCTCTTCCGGCTGGCCCGTTCGGAGTCCGAGAAGCTCCTCAATATGGGGGGCGAACTCAAGAAGCGGGTGGTCGGACAGGAGGAGGCCATCAAGGCCGTCACCCGGGCCATCCAGCGCACCCGGGCCGGGTTGAAGGACCCCAACCGGCCGATCGGCTCCTACGTCTTCCTGGGGCCGACGGGGGTGGGGAAGACCGAGACCGCCCGGGCCCTGGCCGCCTTCCTCTTCGACGACGAGGACAGCCTGGTCCGGATCGACATGAGCGAGTATATGGAGAAGTTCTCCGTCTCTCGTCTGATCGGCTCACCGCCCGGCTACGTCGGCTATGAGGAGGGGGGACAGCTCACCGAGAAGGTGCGGCGCAAGCCCTACTCGGTCATCCTGCTGGACGAGATCGAGAAGGCTCATCCGGATGTCTTCAACATCCTGCTCCAGGTGCTGGACGACGGGCACCTGACCGACGGGTTGGGACGCCGGGTGAACTTCCGGAACACCATCCTCATCATGACGAGCAACATCGGGACCCGGGACCTGGGCAAGGGGCGTACCCTGGGGTTCCAGACCGACGATCCGAACGTGAGCTACGAGAAACTCAAGGACAAGGTGCTCGAGGAGACCAAGAAGATCTTCAACCCCGAGTTCCTGAACCGACTCGATGAGATCGTGGTCTTCCACAAGCTGAACCGGGACCATATCGATGAGATCATCGACCTTATGCTCAAGGATCTGGATGTACGTATGGGCGAGCGCGGCCTGACCCTCTCCCTGGGGGAGGGGGCCAAAGAACTCATCGCCGAGAAGGGGTTCGATCCGGCCTTCGGTGCCCGGCCCCTGCGCAGGACGATACAGCGGCTTATCGAAGATCCCTTGAGCGAGGAGATTATCAGGGGCCGTTTCGAGGAGGGGAGTGCTATCCGCGTGAGTCGACAGGGTGATGAACTGATATTCGAGACGGTTGAGGGAGAGCAGGCCCCGGCCACCCTGGGGTCCGATGAGTAGCCCGGTGGAAACACCCGGGACCCCTCGCGAGGGACGCTGGCGGGGGGTCCTCTTCTGGATCCTGGCCTTCGTCATCATGGCCGTGGCCGGCATCTACCAGGAACGGACCGGTCCCACCTACGAGATGAGGGGACGTGACACCCTGGGCGGCGATGAGGTGCGCTGGGAACTCACCCGCACCCACGGCGGTCCCGGTGACCAGGAGGTCCACTTCCCCGTCCCGGCCGACGACTTCTCCGGTACGATCATCTGGAAGCGGCACAAGGTGGACGAGCCCTGGCAGGAGATCCCCATGACCCTCCAGGAGGGGGAACTGGTCGGATACCTGCCCCACCAGCCCCCGGCCGGGAAGCTCAACTACCGGGTCCGGCTGGCGCGGGGGAAGGAGACGGTCATGCTCCCGGCCGATGGGTTTGCCGTCACCCGCTTCCGCGGGGATGTGCCCGCTCCCGTGCTCGTCTCTCACATCTTCTTCATGTTCGTGGGGATGCTCTTCAGCACGCGGGCGGGGATCGAGGCGCTGGCCGGCGGGGAGAAGGCACGCTGGATCGCCATCCGCGGGTTCGTACTGCTCTGCATCGGCGGGATAATCCTGGGACCGGTGGTGCAGAAGTATGCGTTCGACGCCCTCTGGACCGGGGTTCCCTTCGGGTGGGACCTGACCGACAACAAGACGTTCATCTTCGTGCTCGCCTGGGCCTGGGCGCTGTGGAAGGGTCGGGGGGGCCGTCCGGCCCGCTGGGCCATGGTCGCGGCCTCGGCCATCACACTCGTGGTGTACGCCATACCGCACAGTGTGCTAGGCTCGGAACTGGACTATACGCAGGAAGGACCCTGACACGCGGGACAGGCCCATGACCGACGCCGAACACCGTGCCCTCGATGAGAGACTGGACATCCTGGGGTGGGGGATCGCCCTCATCGTCCTGGCGCTCCTGCTGCTCGTCCCGGGGGTCAAAGCCCTCTGGCACTTCTTCGTCCCCTTCGGATCGGTCTTCATCGGTATGACCGTGGTCCGGCTCCTGCTCCGCACGCGCCGGGATCCCGAGGGGTTTATCCTGGGGATCGCGGCCCTGGTGGTCGGCCTGCTCGACCTGGTCGGGGTCGACCTGCGCTTCTTCCCCATGGTGCCGACCTTCCTGGCCCTGTTC
>CAYUVJ010000291.1:0-3951 GCA_964447955.1 uncultured Gemmatimonadota bacterium | reverse complement strand
AGATCCCCGAAGGGGACCTCATCGAGTACAAGGATGGCAAACTGGTCATCGGTGACCATCCCATCATCGGCGTGCTGCGGGGCGACGGGATCGGTCTGGATATCACGCCGGCGATGATCAACGTGGTCGACGCGGCGGTGGACAAGGCCTACGGCGGCAAGCGGAAGATCGCTTGGACCCCCGTCTTCGCCGGCCTGGAAGGACTCCACCACTACGGCAGTGAGTTCCCCGACGAGACGGTCGAGATCATCAAGCACCTGCGCATCGCCATCAAGGGTCCCTTCACCACTCCGATCGGTGAGGAGACCCACGTCTGCCTGTACTGCGCCCACCAGCAGTACCACGAGGGCAAATGCGACAAGTGCGGCAAGGACGACGGCGTCTGCGAGCGTTTCCGCTCCATCAACGTGCGCTTCCGTCAGGCCATGGACCTGTTCGCCTGCGTGCGCCCGATCCGCTACTTCGAGGGGGTCCCCTCGCCGAACAAGTATGCGGACAAGGTCGACTTCATCCTCTTCCGTGAGAACACCGAGGACGTCTACGCCGGCCATGACTTCGAGGCGGGCAGCGAGACGGCCCTGGCGATCATCGACGTGGTCAAGGAGAAGACCGGTCGGCAGATCCGGCTCGACTCCGGGATCGGGGTCAAGCCCATCTCGACCTTCGGCACCGAGCGGATCGCCCGGGCGGCCCTGCAATGGGCGGTCGACCACGACCTCCCCTCGGTGACCTTCGTCCACAAGGGCAACATCATGAAGTTCACCGAAGGTTCGTTCGCCAAGTGGGGCTACGAACTGGCCGAGCGGGAGTTCGGGGACAAGATCATCACCGAGAAGAAGCTCTGGGACGAACTGGACGGGAAGATGCCCGAGGGCAAGATCCTGGTGAAGGACCGGATCGCCGACTCGATCTTCCAGCAGATCCAGACCCGGCCGGACGAGTACAGCGTCCTCTGTCTGCCGAACCTGAACGGCGACTTTCTCTCGGATGCCGCCATCGCCCTGGTCGGCGGACTGGGGCTCGGCCCCGGCGCCAACATGTCGGACGAGTTCGCCCTGTTCGAGGCGACCCATGGGACCGCACCGAAGTACACCGGCATGGACAAGGTCAACCCCGGCTCGCTCATCCTCTCGGCCGTCATGATGCTGGAGCACATGGAATGGCAGGAGGCGGCCGACCTGGTCATCAAGGGGATGGCCGACTCCATCAAGGAAGGGCACGTCACCTACGACCTGGCCCGCCTGATGAAGCGAGAAGGCCGGCAGGACGTGACCGAGGTCTCCTGTTCCGGGTTCGGTGAGGCCATCATCGAGCGGATGTAGGAACCACCGGCAGGATGCCCGGGCAGGAGCCCGCGGCAGAGAAGGGCGGCCGATGGGTCGCCCTTCCTCTTTCCCCCTGGAGCGTCCGGCGTTATGCTCTCCGTCAGGAAGACCTAAACCTGGCTCGGAGGCGACCCATGAGCAAGCAATCCCCGCAGGACACCCCCGACCGGATCCACCGGACGGCCCATATTGAGGTACAGGCGAGTCCCGACGAGGCCTTCCCCCTGCTCACGCCGGCCGGGGAGGGACTCTGGTCCGAGGACTGGAGTCCAGTCCATCACCATCCGAGCAGCGGTATCCCCGAGCGGGGAGCGGTCTTCAGCACGCCGGACGGCCCGCGCGGCGGGCGGATCTGGACCGTACTGGACTACGCCCCGGGCCAGCATCGGATCGAATACCTCTCCCTGGCGCCCGGGTTCCTCCATATCTGGATCGCCATCGACTGCGACCCGACCGAGGAGGGGAACACGAAGGCGGAGGTCTCTTATGCCTTCACCGCGCTCTCGGACGCCGGTCGGGCCCATCTCCAGAAAGTGACGCCGGAGTCCTTCCAGGAGCAGGTGGGACACTGGGAGCACGCCATCAACGAGTACCTGCGTTCGGGGGGGAGCCGGACCTGATCCCTCATCTGCCCAGCAGGACCTTCCTGGTCCAGTTGCCGAGATCGTCCACCAGCGAGTACAGCACCGGGGTGAGGATGAGGGTCAGGAAGGTGGCGAAGGTCAGCCCGGCGATCACCGCGATGGCCATCGGACCCCACCATGCGGCCTGCTCGCCCCCCCAGAAGAGTTCCGGCTGCAGGGCGCTGTAGAGACCCAGGAAGTCGAGGTTCAGACCGACTGCCAGGGGCACCAGCCCCAGCACGGTGGTGATGGCGGTCAGGATGACCGGCCGGAACCGGGTCAGCCCCCCCTGGACCAGAGCCTCCAGCCGTTCCATGCCGTCCCGGTTGCGCAGGACGTCGATGTAATCGATGAGGACGATCCCGTTGTTCACCACGATCCCGGCCAGGCTGATGATGCCCACCCCCGTCATGATGATGCCGAAGGGCATCTTGAAGACGACCAGGCCGATCAGCACACCGACGGTCGAGAGGAACACGTTGGCCATGATGAGCAGGGGTTTGGTCAGCGAGTTGAACTGGCTGATCAGGATGAACGTGATCAGGAAGAGGGCGATCAGGAAGGCCTGGCTCAGGAAGTCCTGGGCCTCGGCCTGGTCCTGGTTCTGGCCGGCGAAGTCGACCGAGTACCCCGGCGGCAGTTGTCGGGCGAAGGGCGCCAGCAGGGCCCGCACCTCGGCCAGCACGGCGTTGTCCTGGTAACCGCTCCGTACGTCACTGCTGATGGTCACTACCCGCTTCTGGTCCTTGCGGTTGATGCCGCCGTAGCTCTCGGCCACCCGCCAGGAAGCGACCGAGGAGATGGGGATGGTCTTCTCGTCCTTGATGATCGAGAGGTCGGCCACCGCCTCGAGGTCCTCGCGGTACTCCCGGGCCAGCCGGACCACCACGTCGTACTCCTCCTCGCCGTCACGGAAGGTGCTGGCCTCGACTCCGTTGATGGCGTTCCGGACTTCGAATCCGACCTGATTGGTGCTCAACCCGAAGAGCGCCGCCCGTTCCCGGTCGACCTCGATGACCAGTTCCGGACGCCCCTCGGAGAGGTCGCTCTCCAGCCCGTCCAGCTTGGGGCCGATGGAGGAGTTCTCCAGGAGCGTCTTGATCTCGTCGCCGTAGCGGGCCAGTTGTTCGGCGTCAGGCCCGGAGACCTCGATGACGATCGGCAGTCCGGTGGGCGGCCCCATGCCGGGTTCGTCGATGGAGACCTCCGCCCCGGCCAGGTTGCGGCCGATCCGGTTGCGCATCTCCTCCATCGTCACGAAGGCGTCGAACGCCCGATCTTCGAAGTCGATCAGACTGACCGCCACGGTGGCCACGTTCTCCGACTGCCCCCCGCCGAAGCCGCCGCTCTGCTGGGTTCCCACGGTGGCTACGAGGGACTCGAAGTCGGCCTGCTGGTCCATCTTCGAGACTTCATCCTCGATCCGATGGACGAGTCCGTCCACGTAGTCGACCCGGCTACCCACCGGGGCCTCGACCTGCACGTACAGGCTCGAAGGGGGGATGTTCTCCGGGAAGAACTCGACCCCGTGGTTGAACATGCCGAAGAGCACGAAGCTGAAGACGAAACTGGCTCCGACCATTCCCAGGGTGGCCGGGCGATGGTGCAGCGACCAGCGCAGCTGGCGCTCGTAGAGCCTCAGCATCACCGGCAGGACCCGGGCCAGGAAGAGTGCCGCCAGGCGGGCGAAGACGAACCGGTGCAGCCCGTAAAGGAGCAGGGCGGTGGCGGCGAAGAGCGCCCCGGTGAGCGGATTGCCGGCGCTCACCACGGCCAGGAAGAGCACGGCCAGCGACACGATCAGGACCCGGGCGCCGCGGGTAAGGGGGCGGCGGGGTTCGCTCTCCAGCCGCATGAAGAGCGAGCAGAGGGTGGGGTTGATGACCAGCGCCACGAAGAGCGAGGAGCTGAGGGTGATGATGAGGGTCTTGGGCAGGTAGCCCATGAACTCACCCACGATCCCCGGCCAGAAGGCCAGGGGCAGGAAGGCCCCCAGGGTGGTG
>CAYUVJ010000290.1:0-3967 GCA_964447955.1 uncultured Gemmatimonadota bacterium | reverse complement strand
GCCACCCCGAACATGCCCTGCAGGACCACTTCCGGGCCGGCCAGTTCGAAGAGCAGGAAGGCGCTGGTCAGGGGGGCGTGGGTGACTGCTCCCAGCATGGCGCAGATCCCCACCAACCCGTAGTCGGAAGGGTTGGCCAGCAGACCGGGAATCAGCCCCTGCAGGCCCGAAGCGGCCCCGAAACCGGTGGCTGCCCCGATGAGCACGGCCGGCGCGAAGATCCCTCCAGCCCCCCCGACCCCGAGGGTGCCGGCCGTGGCCAGCACCTTGACGACCACGATAGCGGCCAGCATTGCGATCCCCACTTCGCCCAGTAATACCTGTCCGGCCGTGTGGAGCCCGTCTCCGGCGATCCCGGGCACGAGCAGACCGGCCCCCCCGATGGCCAGGGCGATGGCCACCGCCCGCCCGGTCGCCCCACCCCCCCGGTACCGCTCGAACCGGCGGCGGACCAGGAAGATGGCCCGTGTGTAACCGACCGCCACCACTCCGACCAGGGCCCCGATGAGGGCGTGCAGGAGCAGTTCGTGTCCCAGGGGGAAGGAGACCGGGGGGATGCCCAGGATGACGTGTCCGGGGAAGATGAGCCGAGCGGCCGCCACCGCCGTACCCGCCGAGACGACCACCAGACTGAAGGTGGCCAGTTCGAAAGAACCGACCAGTACGATCTCCTGGGCGAAGAGGACGGCCGCCAGGGGGGCGTCGAAGGTCGTCGCGATCATGGCCGCGGCTCCGCAGGCGATCAGAACCCGCATCCGGCCGGTGGACTGACGCAGCGGCCGGCCGATCGACGAGCCGATCGCACCGCCGATCTGTACCAGCGGTCCCTCCAGGCCGGCGCTGAGCCCGAGCCCGATGGTCAGCGATGAGGCCAGCGACTTGAGGGCGATCCAGCGGGTGCGGATGGCCGCACCCTGGACGTTGACCAGTTCCAGGAAATAGGGGAGTCCGTACCCCCCGATCTCACCGGGATAGCGGCGTTCCAGTCCGCGCAGGAGCAGGATGCCGGCCACCGGCAGCAGCAGAACCAGGACGGTCCCGGCGGGAGGTCCGACTCCGGCCGAGAGCAAACGCAGGTTGCGGGTGGTGTCGAGCAGCCAGTGCAGGCCTTCGTTGATGACCGCCGCCACCACCCCGATCAGGAAGGCGGCCACGAACAGGGTCTCGATGCGGCCCGAGACCGCCGCCCACAACCTGCTCCCCGGTCGGACCGGGAGCGGTCGCTCGTCCACGCTCCCGGCCTCTTTCATGCCCTGGCTCACAAGGGGATGTTGCCGTGCTTCTTGGAGGGGTTCCGGTCTACCTTGGTCTCCAGCATCGTGAGCGACTCGACGAGCCGGCGCCGGGTGTGCCGGGGCTCGATGATGTCGTCCAGATAGCCCCGCTGGGCCGCGATGTAGGGGTTGGCGAAGGTCTCACGGTACTCCAGGACCTTCTGCTCGACCGCCGCCTCCGGGTCATCCGACTCCTCTATCTCCTTTCGGAAGATGATCTCCACCGCCCCCTTGGGGCCCATCACGGCGATCTCGGCGGTCGGCCAGGCCAGGTTGACATCCCCCCGGATGTGCTTGGAGTTCATCACGTCGTAAGCCCCGCCGTAGGCCTTGCGGGTGATTACCGTGACTTTGGGGACGGTGGCCTCGCAGTAGGCGTAGAGCAGTTTGGCCCCGTGCTTGATGATGCCGCCATGCTCCTGCTCGGTGCCGGGCAGGAAGCCGGGGACATCCTCGAAGGTCACCAGCGGGATGTTGAAGCAGTCACAGAAGCGGATGAACCGCGCTCCCTTGAGCGAAGCGCTGATATCCAGCACCCCGGCCAGCACGGCCGGCTGGTTGGCCACGATCCCGATACTGCGGCCGTCCAGACGGGCGAAACCGACCAGCAGGTTGGCGGCGTAGTCCGCATGCACCTCGAGGAACCGGCCGTGGTCCACCACGGCGGTGATCACCTCGCGCATGTCGTAGGGCTTGTTCGGGTTGTCCGGCACCAGGGTGTCGAGGCGCTCATCCTCCCGCCCCGCCGGATCATCGTTGAAGGTCCGGGGAGGGTCCTCCCGATTGTTGGCCGGGATATAGGAGACCAGCTCCCGCACGGTCTTGAGGGCCTCCACCTCGTTGTCGGCAGCGAAATGCGCCACTCCGGAGCGGGAGGCATGGGTGTCGGCCCCACCCAGCTCCTCGAACGTGACGTCCTCGTGGGTGACCGTCTTCACCACGTTGGGTCCGGTGACGAACATATAGGAAGTGTTGCGCACCATGACGATGAAGTCGGTGATGGCCGGGCTGTAGACCGCACCGCCGGCACAAGGCCCCATCACCGCGCTGATCTGGGGGACGACCCCACTGGCCAGGGTGTTGCGCAGGAAGATGTCGGCGTAGCCTCCCAGGCTCACGACACCCTCCTGGATACGGGCCCCGCCGGAGTCGTTCAGCCCGATGACCGGGGCTCCCACTTTCATGGCCGTGTCCATCAGCTTGCAGACCTTCTCGGCATGGGCTTCGGAGAGCGAACCGCCGAAGACCGTGAAGTCCTGGCTGAAGACGAAGACCATGCGGCCGTCGATGCGTCCATACCCGGTGACCACCCCGTCCCCCAGGTACCTCTGCTCCTCGAGACCGAAGCCGGTGGCCCGGTGGGTCACGAACATGTCCTGCTCGACGAAACTCCCCGGGTCCAGCAGGAGTTCGATGCGCTCCCGGGCAGTCAGCTTGCCCTTCTCGTGCTGGGCCTCTATCCGCCGCTCCCCTCCGCCCAGCTGGGCCTGACGGCGCATCTCCTCGAGACGACGGATCCGATCGGTCTCATGCATGGGCACAGAGCTCCCGGTAGAGGTCTTCGATTACGGCCGGCAGCCTCTCTGGCGGCCCGTCGTTGGCGATCACGTGGTCGGCCCGCTCGACCTTGTCCTCCTGGGGCAGCTGGGCGGCCATGCGGGCAACCGCCTGGTCGGGACTCAGTCCCTTGAGCTCCACCAGACGGCGGAGACGCTCGGTCCGGGGAGCAGTGACCACGACCACCACCTCGAAACGGTCCACGTAGCCGGTCTCGACGGCCAAGGCGGTCTCTACGAAGAAGCACCCGGGACGGTCACCCAGCCGGTCGAAGCGGCTCTGGATCTCGGCGTATACCCGGGGATGGACGATATCGTTGACCTTCTGCAGCGCATCGGGATGATGAAAGATGTAGGCCGCCAGTTCGGAGGCCTTCAAGGCCCCCGAGGCAGTGTAGAAGCTCCGCCCCAGGGTACGGGTGATCTCACCCCGGACCTGCTGGGTGACGATGATCTCACGGGCGAGTCCGTCCGCGTCGACCACCTCGGCCCCCAGGTCCCTCAGGATGCGGCCGACGGTCGACTTGCCGCTGGCGATCCCCCCGGTCAGGCAGACCTTGCGCATCGCGTCAGGCGGTCCGCTCGTCCGGGTCCGGGTCATCCGGGGTCTCGGTCTCCGCACCCCCAGACGGCCCTGGTACCGGTTCCACCCCCTCGTCCCCCTCCCAGATCGGGCGGGCATCCTCGGGCAGATCCTGCTCGACCCCCTTCTCCCGGGCTTCTGCGGTCTCCTCCGGAGATCGCGGCCGGGACGGAGCCGGAGTGATCTTACGTTCCACGTCGTCGATCTCGCGGGAGATCTCCCGCTGGACATCCCGGGCCGCCCGCCGGAACTCGGCCATCCCTTTGCCCAGTCCCCGGGCTATCTCGGGGATCTTTTTAGAGCCGAACACCATCAGCGCGATGAACAGGATGAGCACCAGCTCCCAGGTTCCGATGCCGCCCATATCACCACCTCCCCTCGGGCCGGTCGCTATCCATCAGCGGTACCAGCGGAAGTAGTAGCCGGCGAATAGGATACCGGCCACACCGAGCACGTTGATCGTGAGCCGGAAACCCAGCGTCACGCTGGCCACCGCCACATCGAGGGTCACCGGCCCCAGACCTATCCGGGTGGCGGTCAGGAAGAACTCACGG
>CAYUVJ010000289.1:0-3972 GCA_964447955.1 uncultured Gemmatimonadota bacterium | reverse complement strand
GGATGAACGATTCCGGTGGCGCCCGGATCCAGGAAGGGGTGGACTCCCTGGCCGGCTACGGACGGATCTTCTATCGCAACGTCCTGCTCTCGGGTGTGGTCCCTCAGATCAGCATCATCGCCGGCCCCTGCGCCGGTGGGGCGGCCTACTCCCCGGCCCTGACCGACTTCATCATCCAGGTAGCCCAGGAGGGGCAGCTCTATGTGACCGGACCGAGCGTCATCAAGGAGGTCACCGGGGAAGAGGTCTCCGCCGAACAGCTCGGCGGGGTGGCCAGTCACGCCCACTACTCGGGCGTGGTCCATTTCGTGGCCCAGGATGACGCCGACGCGCTCCGGATCACCCGCCGGCTGCTCTCCTTCCTGCCCAGCAACAACACCGAGGACCCTCCCTTCTATCCCGAACTGCACGAGGAGGAGATGCACCCCGATCCGGGGCTGGACACCATCGTCCCGGACGATTCGCGTCAGCCCTACGACATGCACGAGGTCATCACCCGGATCGTGGACCGCGGCGACTTCCTCGAGGTGATGGAACAATACGCGCCCAACATCATCGTGGGCTTCGGCCGACTGGTGGGCCGGTCGGTCGGGGTGATCGCCAACCAGCCGCTCCAGCGGGCCGGGGTGCTCGACATCGACTCCTCGGACAAGGCCTCGCGGTTCATCCGCTTCTGCAATGCCTTCAACATCCCCCTGGTGACCCTGGTGGATGTGCCGGGATTCCTGCCGGGGGTGAAACAGGAGTACGGCGGCATCATCCGGCACGGGGCCAAAATGCTCTTCGCCTATGCCGCCGCCACCGTCCCCAAGCTGACGGTGGTGGTCCGCAAGGCCTATGGCGGCGCCTACCTGGCCATGTGTGCCAAGGATATGGGGGCAGACCGGACCTGTTCCTGGCCGAGCGGAGAGATCGCGGTCATGGGGGCCGAAGGGGCGGTGAACATCCTCTACCGTAAGGAGATCGCCGAGGCCGAGGACCGGCCGGCGGCCCGGGCGGCGCGGATCGGCGAGTACCGGGAACAGTTCGCCAATCCGTACGAAGCGGCCGGCCGCGGACTGCTGGACGATGTGATCGAGCCGGCCGAGACCCGGACCTGGCTGGCCGCCGCCCTGGAGGTCCTCAAGGCCAAACGGGAACTGCGGCCGCAGAAGAAACACGGGCTGATCCCGCTCTGATGGACGCTCTGATGCCACCCGCGCCCCCCGATCCGCTGCTGCTCAGCCTGACCGGTCTGTTGATCGTCTTCGTGGTCCTGGGTCTGATCGTGCTGGCCGTCTCGGGGATGCGGCGACTGGACGAACGCTGGCAGGCTCTGGAACGGGAGAAGGAACAGCAGGCTCTGGAACGCCCCCCCGGGATCGATTCCATCACCCTGGTGCTCATCGGCGCGGCGGTGGCGACCCTGGTGGAGGGACGATTCCGGATCCGCAGCGTACGCCGGCTGATGCGGACCGGCGCCCCTTCCAGCATGTGGTCCCAGCACGGCCGGGCGGCCCTGCAGGGTTCGCACGTGGTGTCGCGGAAGCGATCGGAACGATGACTCGGTGACTCGAACAGCGACGGAGTGAACGGCGGTGAAACTCAAGATCACGGTGCATGGGATCGCGTACGAGGTGGAGGTCGAGGTGCTCGACCCGGGCGAAGGTTTCCCCCAGGGTCCCCTGCCGGTGCCCCGGGCACCGGATCCGGTCCCGGGCGGGGCCCCGGATATGCCCGTTCCGCTCCCCGCGGCCCGGCCGGTCAGCGAGACACCGGGCCCCCGGGCCGGCGGGGGGGGTGCGGTGGCCTCACCGATCGCCGGTACGGTGGTCGAGGTCAGATGCCGGCCGGGGGACGAGGTCAAACGGGGACAGACCCTGCTGGTGGTGGAGGCCATGAAGATGAACACGTCCATCACCGCGCCTTCGTCGGGTCAGGTCAAGAGTGTGAAGGTGGCGGCCGGCGACAACGTCCGGGAGGGGCAGACCCTCGTGGAACTCGTCTGACCGGCGGAGGAACGACGACCCCATGGACATCCTCCTGCGCTTCCTCCAGTCCGGTGCGCTCTTCAACTTCACCTGGGGCAACCTGGTCATGCTGGTGGTCGGCTGTCTCTTCATCTACCTGGCGGTCGCCAAGGACTACGAGCCCTTGCTCCTGGTCCCGATCGGTTTCGGCATCCTGGTCGGGAACATCCCCTTCCAGGCCGGGATGCAGCTGGGGGTCTACGAATCCGGCAGTGTGATGAACATCCTCTACCAGGGGGTGACGCAGGGCTGGTACCCGCCCCTGATCTTCCTGGGCATCGGGGCCATGACCGACTTCTCCTGTCTGCTCTCCAACCCCCGGTTCGTGCTGCTGGGAGCGGCCGCGCAGACGGGCATCTTCCTGACCTTCCTGGGAGCGATGGCGCTGGGTTTCGACCTCCGGCAGGCGGCCGCCATCGGCATCATCGGCGGGGCTGACGGGCCGACGGCCATCTTCCTCTCTTCGAAACTGGCGCCCGACCTGCTGGGCGCCATCGCCATCGCGGCCTACTCCTACATGGCCCTGGTACCGGTCATCCAGCCGCCCATCATCCGTCTGCTGACCACCCGTGAGGAACGGCTCATCCGGATGAAGCCGGCTCGGCCGGTCAGCCAGCGCATCCGCGTCCTCTTCCCGGTGGTCGCCTTCCTGCTGATCACCTTCATCGCCCCCGGGGCGATCCCCCTGCTGGGCATGCTCTTCTTCGGCAACCTGCTCAAGGAGTCGGGGGTGACCGAACGTCTGGCCAAGACGGCCCGCACCGCCTTCATCGACATCGTCACCATCCTGCTCGGGCTGACGGTCGGAGCCAGCACCGACGCCTCGCGCTTCCTCACCCCGTCCTCGATCAAGATCTTCCTGCTGGGGGCGGCTTCGTTCGCGGTGGCCACCGCCGCCGGCGTGCTATTCGCCAAACTGATGAACATGGTCACCCGGGACCCGATCAACCCGGTCATCGGGGCGGCCGGTGTCTCAGCTGTGCCCGACTCGGCCCGGGTCTGCCAGATGGTCTGTGCCCATGAGGACCCGGAGAACTTCGTGATCATGCACGCGATGGCCCCGAACGTAGCCGGGGTCATAGGCTCGGCTGTGGCCGCCGGGGTCTTCCTAGCCACGCTGGGCATGATGTGAGACTATTGGGACCTACCGGCTGAACCATGAGGTGGACATGCGGATCCAGCATACGCTGAACAGGCTCTTCTGCCCGGTGATCTTCGCCCTGCTTATCGGCTGCTCGGGGCCGGCGCCCGGCGGTCGGGCTCCGGACGGATTGCTCGAACGAGTCGAACTGCAGCAGGTGGTCGATCACCAGGTGGCCCGGGATGGAGCTGTGCTCATCGCGTTCCTGGACGATCCCGACCCCTCGATCCGGGCCCGGGCGGCCTTCGCCCTGGGTTCGGTCCAGGACGAAGGGGCCGTACCGGCGCTGATCGAACGGCTCTCGGACCGGGACGTCCGGGTCCGCGAGGATGCCGCCTTCGCCCTGGGACAGAGTGGGGATGTGACGGCCGCCGAGGCCCTGTGGGACCTCCTGGACCGGGAGGATCGGGTCCGGGTGTGGCTGCCGGCCCTGGAGGCACTGGGCCGGGTCGGCCGCCTCGAGGACCTGCGCCGCCTGGCCGCCCTGCAGGTCGGGAAGGAGCAGGAGTCCGGTCTGGTCCTGGCCATCGCCCGGTTCGCCCTGCGCGACCTCCATGACCCATCTGCCGTCGAGCGGCTGCTCGACGACCTCGGCTCCGCCGATCCCAAGGTACGGCGCAACGCCGCCTACTACTTCGGGCGCAGCGCCCGGACCGAGACCTGGGCCCCTTATGCGGACCGCGTGCGGGAACGGCTGGACGGGCTCCGCACCGGGGATGAGGCGGCCGCCTATCTGGTCCAGGGGTTGGGGCGGCTCGGTGAAGCGGTCGATGTCATCCGGATCGCCAACCGCCTCCAGGACGACAACTGGCGGACCCGCGT
>CAYUVJ010000288.1:0-3991 GCA_964447955.1 uncultured Gemmatimonadota bacterium | reverse complement strand
CGACCTGTCTCACCTGGATCCGCCCTTTTGTATGGAGTGCCGGGTATCATGTATCAGGGAATCCCAGAAACCGAACGGTCCCCCGGCCGGCGACTGTTCGAACTGACCACGCTCCAGGAGATCTGCCGGGAACTCCGGCGGGCTCGTGACCCGGTTCCCCTTACCTTCGACCTGCTTACTTCGCTCATCGGTCTGACCGGTGCCCGCTGGGGGATACTCTGGCTGAAGTCCCCGTCGAACGGAAGACTGCTCCTCGCCCATCAATGTGGGCTCGAGCGTCTCTCCTTCAGGCACCTGACGCTGGCCCCGGAATGGATGGATCGTCTGGCTGTCCGCGGCGTCCCGCTGCCGGCGGACGAGTACGGGGCGGGCATTGCCAGTGAAGGCACCTTGTTCCCCCCGTTGCCGTCTGAAGTGATCGACCTGGATCCGGGTTTGCTCCTCCCCCTGGCCAGTGGCGACCGGTTGAACGGGCTGGTCCTGCTGGGGCGCAACTTTCTGGACCGGTCCTTGGACCCGCCCCTGCTCGAGTTGTTGGGCGAGACGGCTTTCCTGACCTCGCTGGTTCTGCAACAGTTGACCGATGGGATAAACCTGGATCCGCGGGATGATATCTCGCCTGTCGAGGATCTTCGGGAGCGATACCCGGCATTGCGGGCATTCGCCGGAGAGAGCCCGGCTGTGCGGGATCTCTACCATCATCTGGTGACGGTTGCGGGGACTTCCTGCACCGTGCTGCTGGAAGGGGAGACCGGGACGGGGAAGCAACTCGCCGCCGAGATCCTGCACCGTTTGGGGCCCCGGAAGAACGCACCCTTCATCGAAGTCGATTGTGGGTCTATCCCGGAGAACCTGATCGAGAGCGAGCTCTTCGGGCATACCCGGGGGGCGTTCACCGGGGCGGACCGTGATCGCAAGGGGATCTTCGAGCTGGCCGATGGAGGAACCCTCTTCCTGGACGAGGTCGGCAATATCCCCTGGTCGGTCCAGGGTCGTCTGCTCAGGATCCTGCAGGAACGGCGCTTTCGTCCGATCGGAGGGACCCGGAACATCGAGGTGGACGTCCGGGTGATCGCGGCGACGAACAGCGATCTGCGTGAGGCGGTCCGGCAAGAACGATTCCGTGAAGATCTCTTCTACCGACTCTATGTCTACCCTATCCGAATCCCTCCACTCCGGGAACGGATGGAGGACATCCCTGTCTTGGCCGACCTCTTCCTGCAGCGCTGTGCCGAGGAGAACGGGCTTCCGCCCCCGGTACCGCGACCAGCCTTCCTGAAGCGCCTCGTCGAATACGGTTACCCCGGGAACATCAGGGAACTCCGCCATGTCCTGGAACGCTGCGTCCTGCGCAGTGGCGGAGGAGAACTCGAGGCCTGGCTCCTCGACGACCTCGATACCCTGCAGACCCCGAAGGAGAAACGAGAACCTCCGCGACCAGTCACGGAGCCGCCGGCCAAGACGTCCCACGGCAGTTCCTTGGATCCCACCTTCAACGTCACCCGGGGTGGATTGGGGATATGGGCCGTCGATGTCTTGAGACAGCATGCGTTCAACATCAAGTCGGCTGCGATAACCCTTGAGGAGCAGGCGCGCAAAGACCCCTACCAGGCGCCTCCGATCACCGATCGTGGGACCCTGACCGGATATCTCCAGGGAGAATCCATGCGCCTCTTTGTCGCCGCCGGGGGAGACCTGGACCGCGTAATCGAGGTGCTGAGCGGCGGCGACCGGCGCCTGGCCGGGACGCTGTATCCTCGTGTGCGGCGATATATCGATCGTGCGCTCGAAGCGGCCTGGTCGACCGACGAGAACGAGAAGGCCTGCCGGGCGGTCCGGCAATGCTACGATAAGCTCCCCTCTTCGTATCGAGAGGTCCTGCACCGGATCGCCGAATTCGCCCTTCGGAACAGACCGGTGAACAGCCCTTCGTCATCTCCAGTCCCATCGGGCGGCTGCAAGTAGTAGGATAGAAGAGATCGAACGCCGACCACCGAACCACGATAGAGGGGATCATGTCCATCGGGAGACTCTCGGTCCGATCCGTCCAAGGAGTCCTGCTGATGGGCCTGCCGATCTTCCTGGTGTTTCTGGTAGCGGCTGCTCCATCACTTCAGGCTCCGGTCTTTGCCCCAAGAGACGAGCCTATCCGGGTCATGTCCTTCAACATCCGTTACGGTACGGCCGCTGACGGGAAGGACCACTGGGAGCTGCGACGCGATCTCCTTCTCGAGGTGATACGCGCGGAGTCGCCCGACGTCCTCTGTCTCCAGGAAGCACTCCGCACGCAACTCGATGAGATCCTGCAGGGCTTGCCCGGCCTCGGTGAGGTCGGGGTAGGGCGGGATGACGGGCTCAGAGCCGGGGAGCATGCTTCGGTCCTCTATCGGCGGGAGCGGTTCACCGTAGCGGCGGCCGGCACCTTCTGGTTGTCTGAGACTCCGGAGGTTCCTGGTTCGATGGACTGGGGGAACCGGATCACCCGGATATGCACCTGGGCCCGGCTGGTGGATCGAGTGGAGGGTGGGGCCGCCTACGTCTTCAACCTCCATCTCGACCATCAGTCCCAGCCCTCTCGGGAACGGAGTGCCGAACTGCTGCTGGGCCGGATACGCAGCCGGACCTTCCCCGACCCGGTGGTGATCACAGGTGACTTCAACGCCGGGGAGACCAATCCGGCGGTGCGGCGGCTGATCGAGGCGGGCTGGCGGGACTCTTTCCGGGTGGTCTACCCCGAGGCGGTGGAGGTGGGCACATTCAACGCCTTCCGGGGTGAGACCGGAGGAGAGAAGATCGATCATATCCTGGTGGATGAGGGCTGGCGGGTGCTGAGAGCGGGCATTGTGCGGACCTCCCGTGAAGGACGTTATCCCTCCGACCACTTCCCGGTCACCGCCGTGCTGCATCTGATGCCGCCCCGCTGAGGCGCTGCCACCTTACTCCTTATTCCGAAGGCATCGGCCGGTCGGGCTCCGGCTTGGGTGGAGGATGGGGCTTGACGACAATTAACCAACTGGTTAGTTAATTGTCGTGGACCACGTCCTCAGCCGGAGATGACCATGGACCGTACCGAAAGAAGAAACGCCAGCCGTGTGAGGGCCGGATCGGGACAGGATGAGGACAAGGACCGGGACACCCGGACCCGGATCCTGGCCGCGGCCACCGAGCACTTCGCCCAGTACGGCTATGAAGGGGCCCGGACCCAGGCCATCGCCGACGCGGCCGGGGTCAACAAGGCGATGCTCTATTACCACTTCCGCGGCAAACGCCATCTCTACCGCCAGACCCTGAAAACCCACTTCCATGAGATCGTGATGGAGGTCTTCCCCTCCTTCACCGATACCACCCGTGACCCTGGTCTGAGGGTCGTCGGGATCGTCCGGGCCTATCAGGGCTTTCTGCGGGATCACCCCCACATGCGGGCCTTGATGCTGCGGGAGCTGGCCGTCGGGGCGGGGGGGCTGCATGAGACCCTGGACGAGTTGCGCCGGGAGTTCCCTTTCATCGATCCGCAGAAGATGCTGGAAGGGCTCCAGGAGATGATGGAGCGAGGACAGCTGCACGCTGCCGACCCCCGCCAGGTTTTCCTGCACCTGGTCTCTCTGGCCATCTTCCCCCACATCGCCCGGCCGCTCATCGAATACCTGTGGGACCTGAGGCCGGATGAGATGGATCGGTTGCTGGAGGAGCGTCCGGCGGCGGTATCCGCCCTCCTCGAACAGGGCCTGATACGAAGGGAGGTCTCCTGATGCCCGCTTCCCGGACCGGATCCAACAGCAAGCGGGGACACGCCTCGACGACGCCTCGTGTCCGCCGGAGACGCCGACGGTGGGGGGCCCTCGCGCGGTCGCTTCCGCTCGGGACGGCCCTGCTTGTCGGACTGGTCTCCTGTACCCCGCCTCCCCCCGAACCATTGTGGGGGTCGGGAACCCTCGAGGCCGAGGAGGTGGTGGTGGCGGCCACCGTGGGCGGTCGTCTGCTCGCCCGGTTC
>CAYUVJ010000287.1:0-4001 GCA_964447955.1 uncultured Gemmatimonadota bacterium | reverse complement strand
ATTAGACTCACACGCACACCGGACATTGGTTTGTATGACCAGTAGTCGACGACTTGTCCAAAGAGGGGACCAGGATCAGAATCTTCTTGCCACTGAGCATCATCAAGGTTCAGGTCATTATAGTGGTCTTCGATTAGCTTTCTATATTCGTTGAATGTTAGGTGTGTTCCTGATAGTATACCATCTCTTCGTATCCGTAGCGTTGGTGGCACCATATAAGTAATTCCCAAGTCAATAGTAGTATCATTTGATATTATAGAGAGTGAATCACAATGTGTTCTGTATGTACCCAAGCTATATTTTATTAGATATTCGCCCATAGGAATATTTGAACATGAGTATTCGCCATAAGCATTGGTACTGACAACATACATAAGACTAGAACAGACTATATCAATAATCTCCACTTGCGTGCCGGCGAGTGGTCTTTTTGATACGGATTCGTGGACGCTTCCACAAACATGAGTCTGACACTTAATACTGTTGTTGTATGTACCACCTATTATATATTTATTATAATTATGAACTAGTGTTGTCATTGGTGACATCACAATGACACTCATTACTCCCAATACGAAATCTTGCCGTAGTGACCGTATTTTATTTGACATTGACATCTCCTATAGGAATTATTATTAGGGTTATTTCATAGGAGGCTGTAGATTGGGATAACTAAACCACCACCAGCCAAGCCATTGCATAGCAATATTTACTGCCGGATCAACAACTTTATCAGTAACATAGACCCCATCGTACTCGATACTGGATATGTGATAGCATTCATGCACAATCTGCGTCCAGTAAGGGAAAAATCTATCGTCAGCTAGTATGTTCTCTAGTATTAATGCAATGGCATACCCTTCATTCTTCAATAATTTGCCAAATATAGCAGTATTATTACTTGTGAATTGCCCGGGATCAACTTGCCATATTGATGGTTTTTCTTCATTTAGTACTTTTGTTGTCCGACTGATAGCATTTGGGATTGGTAAATGTATCCCGAATAATGTGGCATACCTCTCGGCTACATCGTGGAAAGTCCAGTTTCTTTTAATCTCTTCAATAACATTACTGGGTAGTGGATCAAGTGCAACCGAATTGATATTTCCAAGATCATTAGGTGTGGGTACTGTCATCACAGCATTTGGATCTACTCCAAAATTGAGCTCATGAAGTTGCCATTCCACAGACCAACTCAATATTGAACCACTGGCATCGCTGAACGGAATCCGTCCGCCATGCGCATAGGAAGGTCCATAGCCAGCATCCCGCTTGAACGGCCCCGCAATAGGCCGCGACGACAGATCGAACTCATCCAGACCGGTGGGATCGATGAACCGCAGCGGGTTGTTGGCGCAGAACGCGTAGTAGCTCCACCCCTGCCGGGCCGGATCGGGCAGGGCGAACCGCCCGATGTCCGGACGGTAGAACCGCGCCTCGAAGTAGTACAGGTTCAGACTCAACTCCGTGTCGTATTCCTTGCCCTGGAACTTGAACCGGCTGTCGCCGCCCGACTGCACCGAACTGCGCATGATCTTGCCGTACGGGTAGTAGTCGTAGGCCGCCACCGACACCCACGTGCTCCCCGCATCCAGCGGCTGGATACCGCCCTGTTCATCGAACGGGTCAAGGGGAGGGGGCTTGGGCCCCTCTTCTTCCGCCTTCAGCACCACCCGCACGCTCCCCAGGTGATCGGTGATCGTCAGGTAGAGCACCGGGCTGCTGTTGGTCCCCTTGAGGATCGCTACGAGTCCCGTGGGACCCCACACATAGCGCTCCTTAATCGTCGAACCTTCATACACCGCCAGCACGTTGCCCCCCAGGTCCCGGATATAGGTCGTGCTCGTTCCCCCCTGCACGTTCTTCTGCACCCGCCGGTTGTGGTGGTCGTAGCGCATCTTGAGCGTCCCGCCCGACATCGTCAAGTCGTGGAACGCCGCCCCAGGGTACCAGTAGGTGGCGCCGCTGACACTGCCGTTGCTGTCCTTGGTCTGGCGCCCGCTGGCGTCGTAGTCCCAGTTGTCGTCACCCGTCAACGGAGAGACGTTGTCCAGCCGGTTGGTGTTGACCTCGTCCCCGTCGTAGTAGTAGCTCCACGCCGTCCCCCGGTTCAGGCCGCTGATGTTCCCGTTGTCGTCGTAGCTGTAGCTGGATACATCGTAACTGTTGTTCGAGCAGTCGGCCTTGGTCAACTGGTCCCGGCTGTCGTAGCCGAAGGTTTCGTACAGGATGGTCGTGCCGCCCAGCAGCCGGTTCGCCCACCTCAGCTGCGAGATGTTCCCGTTTTTCTGGGCGCTCCATCCCGTGCTGGGACCGTCCAGCACCTTGTCGTCGTAGCTCATCTCCTGTCCGAACACGTTCAGTTCCCCCAACCTCGGATCCCCGATCTTCTCCAGGAATCCCCGCGCGTTGTAGTCCCGCTCGATCGAGAAGGTGTTGTTGTCCATGCGCTGCCAGTACACCTGTCCCCGGGCGTTGTAGTAGTACCGCACCAGCGAGGCAGCCGGTCGGGAGTCGGTCGTGTTGTACCGGATCTCGTAGAGACGTCCGGTCGCATCGTAGTCGTACCACAGGAAGAACCGCTCGGCGGCCGTCCCGGAGGCGTAACTCACCTTACGCAGCCGTCCGCCGCTATCGTAGGCGTACTCCAGGTCCTTGGAGAGCCCTCCGGCGACCGTGGCCCGGCTCCTGCTCACCCACCCCTGACGGTCATACTGGAACAACTGTTCGTACTCAGTAGTTGCGTCGCTGTCCCAGTTGCCCCGGGCCCGGGTCAGGCGTCCCTTCGAGTAGGTAGTACCCGAACCGAAGCGGTCGGCATCGTACTCGAAGATCTTCCGCCATTCGCCGGCTCCCCCGCCGTAACTGGTGTCCGCCGTGGTGGGCACATACCGGGGCCAGGACAGGCTCTGATCCGTCTCCAGGCCGATCCGCACCGGACGCCCGTAGCCGTCCGAGCGGGTGGCCCAGAAGTCGTTCCCCGAGGCGTGGGCGGCTTCCTGGACGTAGATGGGGGTCAGGCTCCGGTTGAAGACCGTGTAGGTGTCCCCCTGGTCCGGCTCGTCCCGCTGGATCTCCTGCCCCAGCACGCTCATCGTCACATCGGTCCGCAGACTGCTGGCCGCCGAACCTCCGGTTCGGGGAGGCAGAACCTTGACCGTCCGGCCCAGCGCATCCCGCCACACTTCACTGGCATAGCCGCCGTCCACGGTCGCCTTGTAGGTGCTGCCGCCCCGGTTCAACCAGCTCTTGCGCTCCTCCCCGTTTTCATCGGTGGCCGTCACCGTGGCGTACGGGTGCCCGTTCTCACTCTCGATGTCATAGGCGACCGTGGACTCCGGCCGGGTCGCCGTATCCATACAGGGGTAGATCGTCTTGACGAGCCGCCGGCGGAGGTCGGTCTCGTACTCAAACGTGGTACTGTCCCGGTTCGCGTAGGTTGCCGTGTTGTGGTAGGCGTGGCCGGGGTTGTAGATCTCGTAGGGGTTGTAGCTGGCCCGCACCGCCCCGTCGGGGTAGTAGCCCATGCTCTGGACGATGTCGATGGTCCCCTTGCGCTGCTGGGTCTGCAGGGTGCGTCCCAGACCGTCGCTGAACACCGTGGTGTGCGTGCTGTCCGTGCTGCCGCTGTAGGTGAAGAAGCTCACCGTGCGGGTATAGTTCGGCTCCGCGGGATCGAAGCTGGCGTTCTCGTCCAGTGAGAACCCGTAATCCGTGCGGGCAACGATCTGGTCATTGTGGTTCTTGACCCAGCTCGGCCGGCCGTAGGCATCATAGTCCTGTGTGGTGTTGCTGCCGTTCGCATCGGTGGAGACGGTGGGCACCCCCAGGTTCCCATCCCAGTCGGTGGCCACAGATAGGCTGTCGGAGGCACTCCCCATCCGGCTCACGCCGGTAAGGAAGCGATGAGCAAACCCGCCGGCGCTGTTGCTGAAGTTGCTCGCGTTGTCTCCGTAGTAGTACTTCACCACCCGATCTTCCCCGTCCTCTTCCTGCAGGAC
>CAYUVJ010000286.1:0-4002 GCA_964447955.1 uncultured Gemmatimonadota bacterium | reverse complement strand
CGGGATTTCAGGGTAGAGGGAGCAACTGACGGAGCCGGGGAACGTAGAAGAGGAGGATGACGATGGCGACCAGTCCCAGGATCCCCACCACGTAGAGGACGGTGCCCAGCACCCGGACCGCCCGCGAGGGGGCCTCGCTGCCTTCCGTTCCTCTGTCCGGTCGCTGGATGCCGGGGTCCTGCTCAGTCGTCATAACTATATCCCGGTCGGGGGAGAAGCTGCCCTCCTTGAGCGGTCCCGGGGAGCGGCGTAATCTTGTCACGATGCTGCGAGCCTGTAAATACCGGCGGGACCGCATCCGTCTCTAAGGTGTCCGCACCATCGGGGACTGCACCCAAAGGGGGACCCAGGCCGTCATGCGCCGTCGTACGACTCGAATCCTCGCCGGTCTGCTGCTCTCGGCCTCCCTGGCTTGGTGGTCCGGGGACCTTCTTCCGGGCATCGGGACCGCCGAAGTGCGGGCCCAGGCTCCGACCCCCGGGATCCGTTCCTCGGTCGGAATCCGCTCGCGGCCCCGTGTCCAGGAGGACCGCTGGCCGCTCATGTTCACCTGGAGCCGCAACAAGGTGAACTGGTGGGAACTGGACTGGCGGATCTCCGATCTTCCTTACACCACGCTCTACTACTACCAGGAGGCCGAGCCGGTCGCCCGGATGGCCTCCCGGATGATCGTGGAGAGTGACAGTCTGCTGCAGGCTGTGTTCGACTACGACCTGCAGGCTTTCACCGCGGACAAGACCATCCCCAAGGTCATCTACACCAGTCATCACACTTTCGAGCAGACCAACACCATCGCCCAGCAGGTCCCCGAAGGTGTGCTCGGGTTCACCGAGTTCACCAAGGGTCGGGTGGTCTTCCCCTATTCGACCGGCAACGCCGACTTCCGTCACGTGCTCGAGCATGAGAACACCCACATCCACATGATCCACAAGATCAAGCACGTCTTCAAATCGCACGGGATCTACGACACGTCCAAGATCCTCCCTGCGCTATGGTTCAGCGAGGGGCTGGCCGAGTTCTCCTCGGTCGGCCGCGACCCGGTCACCGGAGGTCATCGGATGGACCGGGAGACCGAGATGTACCTGCGGGACGCCGTACTCAACGGGACGATGCCCACCATCAAGGAGATGCGCCTCTATCCCGACTTTGCCAAGGCGTACAAGTTCGGACATGCGCTCAACCAGTACCTGAGCGCCCGGCGGGGACCCGATCATTTCCATGAGATGCTCTCCAACTGGCACCACATCTTCGCCAACCGGAACAGTTACAGCTTCCTGAAACGACGCCCGCTCGACACCTACGACCCCCTCAACCCCGGGGTCGACCACTTCGACGAGCCTTTCCTCAGGATCGGCGACCAGGATGTCCCCCTGGTCCAGGAAGAGGATGTCTGGCGGGCCCGTACCGCCGCCGGTCTCGTCGACACCCTGGAAGGTGAGGCAGTCTCCGACCGGGTGGACCGCACCGAGAACATCGAACTGGGCGGGCAGTGGTATCGGGTCGTCTGGGACGACGAGGACACACCCGGTCTCTACCGTCCGGGTGAGGAAGTCGTCTACAGTTGGGACGACGATACCGTCGCGGAGGTCCTGCACCGGGCCAAGAAGGACTATGAGCGCATCGCCTACCGCCACATGTCCTTCGATGGGCTCCTGGCCTGGTGGTACGACATCAAGCTCCCCGCCCTCTCCGAGGAGTGGCGCGAAGACATCGAAGGGTACTATGGCCCCTGGCTGGAGGGCCGGACCCGGATGACCGAGTTGAGACCGGTCGGTACCTCGGCCCTGGACCTCTTCCCCTCCATCTCCCGGGACGGCCGTCTGGTACTCTACAAGGCCTACCAGCGGGACTATATCTACTCCCTGCTGGTGATGGACCTCGAGACGGGCGCCAGGGTCCAGCTGGCCCGGGATATCCCGCCCGAGGTCGAGAGCTTGCAAGTACTGGCCGAGGGGGGGGATATCTGGCCCCTCGGAGAGGGGCGTTACCGGTCTCTCTTCACCGCCCAGCGCCGTCATCGTGATGTGGTCTACCGGCAGGACCTGGTCCGGGGACCCGACGGCCGGCTCGAGCTCGATGGGGAGCGCGAGATCGTCTACGATCCGGCCCCCTCCACGCTGGTCGGTATCTCCGGGGTGCGTTTCGCCGACGGTCCCGACCAGATCCTCTTCTCCGGCTTGAGCCTGGATGGGTATCAGGACCTCTACGTGGCCGACCTCTCGCAGGACAGGCCCGCCCGGCGCCTCACCCGGGATCTGGCCAGCGACCGGATGCCGGTCTGGTGGGACGACCGGGTGCTCTTCGCTTCCGACCGGGCCAGTGAACCGACCGACTTCGCCTATCATCTCTTCCTGCTCGACCCGGAGAGCGGAACCATGGTCCAGCTGAGCGATGGCCCGGGCAACGAGAAGAATCCCTGGGTCACGCCCGATGACGCACGGGTCTACTTCGAGTCGGATGCCTCCGGGGTCTCGAACATATACGAGTGGGACGGGCGGAACGCTCCCCGTCAGGTCAGCGACGTGGCAACCGGGATCTTCACCCCCGCCCTCATCAAGCCCGACACCCTGCTGGTGGCCGGGTTCCACGACCGTGAGTTCAACCTCTACGAACTCCCCATCGGAGAGTTCCACGGTCCGGCGAGCGGCCGGGTCGACACCTCGTTCGCCATCGGAGCCGACGAACCGACCCCGGAAGGGCTGCTTTGGGTCGAGCGCCCCTGGGACCCCGACCGGGTACCCTCGGCCGACCGGCTGGCGGTCGGAGCGCTACCCAGCCGCCGCTATGCTCCCCGCTTCAGCCTGGATAATTTCTACGCTTCGAGCGAGTTCGGCGGTTATCAAGGCTACAATGCGGCCGTCTTCGGGACCGAGATCCGCTTCAGCGACATCCTGGGCGAACATATCGTCGGGGCCGCCCTCTGGAACGGGCCCCGTGACGGGCTGGACGACCTCTCCTGGGTGGTGAGTTACTGGAACCAGCAGGCCCGCACGAAGTGGGGTGGGGCCGTCTATCGGACCAGCGGTGTCTATTTCAACCTGGTCCGGCAGGACTTCTATCTGCGGGAGCGGGCCGGGGTGAACTATCAGTTGAACTACCCCTTCAACCAGTTCAGCGATCTCAACCTGATCGCGGGCGCCGCCACCGAACGCCGTCGTCTGGGCACCATCGATGGGAGCATCGATTTCCGCGAAGTCGAACTCGGCCTCGGCTACACCCGCGACGTCTCCTCCTGGGGCCCCCAGGGACCTCACCGCGGGTGGGTCTTCTCGGCCTTCTACGACCACATCCTGGACGTGACCGATCCTTTCGACTTCGACACCTTCACCGCCTACCTGGTGGCCGACGTCCGGGGTTATGTCCCGCTGCACCGTTACGTGGTGGCGGCCGGTCGTGTCGCCGGCGGGCACAGTATCGGCAAGGAACCGGAGTTCTTCTTCCTGGGCGGCGGGTTCTTCCTGCGCGGTTTCTGGAACCTCTACGACCTCTATGGTTCCTCTTACAGCCTGGCCAACACCGAACTGCGGATCCAGCCTCTGGAGCTGATGGGCATCAAGCCCATCCGGGCCTTCGAGCAGATCGGCTGGCCGGTCCAGGTGGCCCTCTATGCCGAAGCGGCCAGCACCGAGTGGCAAGGGGGCCGGCTGGGACCGCTCGGTTCGGCCGGCGTCAGCTTGCGGCTGACCCTCATGCTCCCCTTCGTGGTCGAGTACGCCTGGTACCGGCGTAACTTCTGGGAGAACGGCCCCCGCGGGCAGGAGTTCCTCATCACTCTCCTCTTCTGAACCTCTCCGCTCCGGGCCATCGTATGTACGGACTGTGGCGTGGGGGCCACTTGGTATAGATTCCGTGCCATCAATCCATCCTCGTCCGGGGGCGTTCCATGGGCTCGTTCATCCAGGATATCCGATACGGTCTGAAACTCCTCTGGAAGGAGAAGGCCTTCACCCTCGCGGCCCTGCTGACCCTGGCCGTCTGCATCGGAGCCAACACCTCCTTATT
>CAYUVJ010000285.1:0-4008 GCA_964447955.1 uncultured Gemmatimonadota bacterium | reverse complement strand
CGAGATATTGATCACGACCCGGCCCGTAATTTGCCCGGCCAGAATGTCGTCGATCCGAGGGGGGAGGCCCTCCAGGTCGAGGTAGTCGACCTTCACCCGGGCGCTGCGCACGATCTCCTCGTTCACTCCGGGGATGGAGAGGCAGCCCTCCTTGAGCGTCATCTCCCCTGCCTGCTCGGTGATCACCGGGTTCACCAGCGCTTCCGCCCGGTCCTCACCGGTCACCGGCTCGAAGTCGACCACGATGATGCGTCTCAGTTCACCGACCTGGTTGGCCGCCAGGCCGACCCCTTCGGCATCCCGCATGGTCTCGACCATGTCTCCGGCCAGCCGGCGCAGGTCCTCCCCCACCCCGTCGACCTCGTCGGCCCGGGTACGCAGTACCGGATTGCCATAAAGGCGGATCGTTATTCGGGCCATCGGTTACTTCCTTTCTCCCTTCACCTGGGAGATGCTCGACCGACTCAGGGTCACGCGGACCCGGTCGGCGAGCTCGATCACGACGGTGTCCGCTTCGTCATCCACCCCCTGGATGGTCCCATGGAAGCCGCCGGCGGTGACCACCCGGTCCCCCTTCTGGAGCGCCTTGACCATGGTCGTGTGCTGTTTCTGGCGCTTGGACTGGGGGCGCAGGATGAGGAAGTAGAAGACCAGGATGATCAGGATGAAGGGCATGAAGGCCAGTAGCGGATTCGGGGCGGCCTGCCCCGGCGCCTGCTGGAAAGCGATGAGTGCATGGTACAACGTGGTCACTTAGGACTCCCGGATTCGGTTTGGTGATGTCGAGGAGATCGGCGGAAGCACCACTCACTATCGGACCGGTTGGATCGGGCCCTCGGCACTGCCCGTGATGAACTGGGCGACGACCGGGTCCTCACTGCCGTTGATCTCCTCAGGGGTACCCTCTGCAAAGATAACGCCGCGATGGAGGAACGCCACCCTGTGGCAGACCGTGTTGACCGTTCGCATGTCGTGGGTGACGACCACCGCCGTGGTCTTGAGCCGGTCGACCAGGTCGACGATGACGTTGTCGATGATGGCCGACATGATGGGATCGAGCCCGGTGGTCGGCTCATCGAAGAGCAGTACCTCGGGGTCCATGGCGATGGCCCGGGCCAGCCCCACCCGCTTCTTCATCCCCCCGCTCAGTTCGCTCGGCATCTTGTCCAGGACCCCGGGCAATCCGACCGCCTCGAGACAGGCTTCCACTTTCTCGTCGATCTCGGCGGACGAGAGCTTCGAGTGGTGCCGCAGACCGAGGCCCACGTTCTCGGCCACCGTCATGCTGTCGAAGAGGGCAGCCGACTGGAAGAGCATACCGAACCGGTGCCGGGTGGCATAAAGCTCCCGGCGGTCCATCTCGGCCAGACTCCGGTCGTCGATCAGCACCCGCCCGGCATCAGGCCACATCAGTCCGATGAGGTGCTTGAGCAACACGCTCTTGCCGCAGCCGGAGCGGCCGACCACCGCCACCGTCTCGCCGCACTTGATCTCCAGGTTCACCTCACGCAGGACCGGCCGCCCACCCAGGGACTTCCTGAGACCTTCGATCCGGATGCAGCCGATCCTGGACTGCGTCCCGACGTTGTGGTCGGGAGTGCTCACATCATCACCGTGGCTACGATGTAGTCGAACATGAGGATCATCACACAGGCCGTGACGATGGCTTCGATGGTCGCGCGCCCCACTCCTTCGGCCCCGCCCTGGGCCCGGTAGCCGAAGAAGACCCCTGCCAGGGTCAGGATGCCCCCGAAGAGGAAAGCCTTGGTCTGGTTGATGACCACGTCCCAGACCAGGAAGAACTGCTGGACGCCGTGATAGTAGGTCGCGGTCGAGAGTCCCAGGGTGGCGTAGGAGACCAGGTAACCGCCAAAGATGGCAATCACCGTGGCCAGCAGGACCAGGACAGGGGTCATGATGAGCCCGGCGAAGAAGCGCGGAGCGGCCAGGAACCATATGGGATCGATGGCCATGACCTCGAGGGCGTCGACCTGCTCGGTGACCCGCATGGTACCGAGTTCGGCCGCGATCGAAGTGCTCACCCGGGCAGCCACCACCAGGGCGGTCAGAACCGGGGCCAGTTCCAGGATGACGGCCTTACCCACCGCCGCCCCTACCAGGGAGAGGGGGGCGTAGTCCTGGATCTGGTAGCCGGCCTGGGCAGCCGAGACGGCGCCGGTGAAGAGACTGGCCAGCAGGACCAGGGGGATGCTCCCCACCCCGATGTGGTCAGCCTGCTCCAGGAGCAGGCTGGGATGGCGCAGCAGCCGCGGTAGAGCTGCCATCATCCGCCAGACCATGACCACTACCGCTCCCACATCGGTGGCCAGCCGGATCGACCCGCAGCCCACGGCCTCCAGGATCCGGATCGGCAGGGTTTCGCGCCGGATTCTCATCGTCAGAAAGGTGCCTGGTCGGCGATCACCTCGGGGGCCAGGTTGTCGAAGCGGGCATACTCGGCGTGGAAGGCCAGCGGGATGGTCCCGGTCGGGCCGTTCCGCTGCTTGCCGATGATGAGCTCGGCCTTGCCCTGCGCTTCGGGCTTGTCCCGGTAGTAGTACTCCTCTCTGTACATGAAGAGGACCACGTCGGCGTCCTGCTCCAGGGCTCCCGACTCCCGCAAGTCGCTCAATTGCGGTCGGCGGTCGCCCCCGCGGGTCTCCACCGCCCTGCTGAGCTGGCTGAGGGCCAGCACCGGGATGTCGAGCTCCTTGGCCAGCGATTTCAGCGCCCGGCTGATCATGGTGATCTCCAGCTGCCGGCTTTCGGCGCTGCGCGGCCCGCTCATGAGCTGGATGTAGTCGACCATGATGAGACCGATGCCGTGCTCGGCCCTGAGCCGACGCGCCTTGGCCCGGAACTCCAGGACGCTGAGGGAGGGTGAATCGTCGATCATGATCGGGGCCTCGGCCAGCCGGCCCACGCACATCGAGAGTTTCTGGTAGTCGGTCTTGGGCAGCCGCCCGGTCCGGACGGCGTGGAAGTCGAGCCGCGCTTCGGAACAGAGCATCCGCTGGGCCAGCTGGTGGCCGCTCATCTCCAGGCTGAAGAAGGCTACCGGTAAGCCGCCGTCCACCCCCACGTTGCGGGCCACGTTCAGGGCGAAAGCGGTCTTCCCCATGCTCGGCCGGCCGGCCAGGATGATGAGGTCGGAGGGCTGGAGACCGGCCAGTTTCTCGTCCAGCAGCTTGTAGCCGGTCGGTACACCGCTGAGCCCTCCCTTACGGGCATGGGCCTGGTCGATCAGTTCGAAGGTCCGGTGCAGGATCTCCTCGAGCGGCCGGGCGCCCCGGCGCAGGCGACGCTCGCTCAGTGAGAAGATCTCCTGCTCGGCCCGGTCGAGCAGCTCCGAGGCGTCCTCCCCGGCCTCGTAGGCCTCCCCGATGATGCCGGTCAGGGTGCCGATCATCCGGCGCTTGATGGCCGATTCCAGCACGATCCGGGCGTAGTACTCGACGTTGGCGGTGGTGGCCACCTCGTCCAGCAGTTCGGCCAGGTAGAGCTCCCCCCCGACTGCCTCGAGGTGTCCGGCTCCTTTCAGAGCCTCCCGGACCGTCACCAGGTCGGCTGGCTCGGTGCGTTCGAACAGGCTGATGATCGCCTCGAAGATCCGTCGGTGGGCGTCCCGGTAGAAGCAGGTCTCGTCCAGCAGTTCCACGGTCCGGGCAATGGCCTCTTCGCCCAGCATCATGGCGCCGAGCACCGCCTTCTCGGCCTCTACCGCCTGGGGGGGGACGCGCTGCTCCTGGGTCGGGCGACGGGGCTCGGTCACGTCCCGGTCTCCTCATCAAGGATGCGGCGGAGCATCTGGACATCCTCCCAGGTGGGACGTTTCCAGTTCGGGTTCCGGAGCAGAGCGGCCGGATGATAGGTCACGACCAGCGGGCGGCCCTGGTAACGGTGCACCCTGCCCCGCATTCTGGTCAGGGAGGCGCTCGTCTTCAAGAGCGCCTGGGCGGCGATCCGCCCCAGGGCACAGATGACCGCCGGCTGGATGAGTGCGATCTG
>CAYUVJ010000284.1:0-4037 GCA_964447955.1 uncultured Gemmatimonadota bacterium | reverse complement strand
GGTCGCAGCCGGAGGACGGTACGCACGAGCCGCTCGTCGGGGAGTGCCGGTCCGGCCCAGAGGGCCTGGAAGAGCCGGGCGGTCTCGACCAGCCCGTCTCCCGAAGCGGCCAGTGGAGTCAGCCGGGCCTCGGCCCCCGGACCGCCCAGCAGCACCTGGAGGTTGGTCTCCGCCTCGTGCAGGCCCGGTGACCGTTCCAGTGCCTCGAGCAGAGCGGCCACCGCCCCGCTCCCGTCACCGGCCTCCTGGAGCGAGCGGCCCAGCAGGAACCAGGCGGTGCCGTCCTCGGGGGCGGCCTCCATCGCCCGGCGGGCGGTCGACATCGCCCGCCCACGGTCACCCGCGACCGCATAGGCGTTGGCCATCCAGACCAGGTCGGTCGCGTCCTCTCCGCCGGATCCTGCCGCCTGTTCGAAGGCGGCTACCGCCCGTCCGGGATCGTCCAGGTTGAGCAGGGCGATCCCCTTGATCCGCTGGGCTGAAGCGAGCGTCGGTTGGTCGGCCAGGGCCCGTTCGGCCAGGTCGAGGGCCATCATGTAGTCGGAACGTCGGCGGCGACGGCCACTGTCCACACCAGTGAGGGGAGCGTTCTGCAGAAGCAGGTCGGCCCGGTGGAGACTCTCGACGACCCGAAGGGGGACCACCGGCGCAGCGGCGAGGTCGGCGGTCGCCCGGCCGGACTCCACCCGCAGAACCGCGGTCAGCCCCCGCACCAGCTCGTCCGTCAAGCCGGCCAGCCGCTCGGAGGAGGCACTGGCCTCCACGAGCCCCGCGACCTCCGCGGTCTCGACCTCCAGCAGGCGGAGCGCGACCGTGACGCGTTCGCCCTCCTGGGTCACCTCACCGGTCACCAGGTACCGGGCTCCGGCCAACCGGCCCACCTCCACGACCTGGTCCTCGGCCACCGCCCCGCTCAATTGCAGGGAGATCTCCTCGAAGATCTGCGCCAGGAACCGCCGCTCCACCAGACGCACGGCCCCCGAGCGGAACAGGCCGCTCTCGACCGCGGTGGTCAGTTCCGGGCCCAGCCAGCGCCGGTCGGCCGGCAGGGACCCGGTCTGCAGTTCCAGCACGGCGACGGTCGGTCGGTCCACGGCCTGAAGGGTGACAGGATTGGGGGGATCGATCGGTCTCGGATCATGGCCGGGCAGGCCAGGGCAAAGGAGGAACAGGCCGGTGAAGGCAGCCAGAAGGGTAGGACTGTGCGGCCGGGGTGGCCGGGAACCGCGTTCAGTGTTCGTCGTCGTCTTCTCGCTCCGCAGGGTCACCCACCAGGGCGGACAGAACCACGGATCACGCCATTGAAAATACGCATCCCGGCGACGGGAATCAATCAGAGCCGGTAACGGGGACGACAGGGGCGCAGGGGAGGATCGGACGGCATCGGTCATTGTGAGGCCTCACGGCCATGACGTAACTTGGGTCCACCGGTACCGGGCCCATGGTCGGCCCCTTCCGCGAAAATCAGGGATCGAGGTGACGATGTCGGATCGGACCGACCCCCCCATCCAGGACCTGACCAATGAAGAGCGCTACCGCATCCCCCCGCCCTTCCGGCTGGGGATGGGGCTCCTCTCCCGTCTGGTTCCGCCCCTGGCGGCCCGGGCGGCCGGCTATCTGTTCAGCCTGACGGGCAGTGGGAAGGTCCGGGAGGCGGAGCGGCCGGTCATGGATCGGGCCGAAGTCTCCCACCTGCTCTTCGAAGGCCGGCAGATCGCCCTCTATGCCTGGGGCGCGGGCCCGACCGTCCTGCTGCTGCACGGCTGGGGGAGCCGGGGGAGCCGGCTGATCGACCTGGTCGACCCGCTCACCGACGCCGGCTTTCGGGTGGTGGCCTGGGACGGACCGGCCCACGGGGACTCGGAGGGCCGCACCACCACTGGACCCGACACCGCCCGGGCCCTGCGGCAGGTGGTGGAGCAACTGGACGGGGTGACCGCCGTGGTCGCCCACAGCTTCGGCGGTCTGGTCACCGCCCTGGCCCTCAAGCAGGGTCTGCGGCTGGAGCGGGTCGTCTTCCTCAGCCCTCCCGCCGACATGGCCCTCTTCCTGCGGGTCTTCACCCGCACGGTAGGCATCACTCCGGCGGTCGAGAAGAGACTGACCGACCTGTTTTCACGTCGGACCGGGGTGGCCTGGTCGGACCTGGCCGCCGAGTGGCTGGGCGCCGGACAGACGATCCCGATGCTGCTGGTCCACGACCGGGACGACCCGGTCGTCCCGCTCGAGCAGGCCAAGCGCCTGCATCAGGCCTGGGCAAGCTCCGAGATGATCGTCACCAGCGGCCTGGGACACCGCATGACCCACCGGGACCCCGAGGTGATCGCCCGGGTGGTGGCGTGGTTGACAGAGGGATGACCGGCCCGGCGTCACAAGGGTTGTTGTCGACTCCAGCCGGGTGTCGTGAGGGCCGGCATTGAATCCCCGGCCCTATTCTGTCACAATGTGGAGGCCTGCACCGGAAGCACCATCCCCGAGACCTCCCCTGTAGGCGACGGGTTACCTTCCGGGATTGACGGACGGTCCCGTCCCAACTCGCCTTTCCCTTGAGAGTGTGGTCGATATGAAGGCCCTGCTGGTCTATCCGACCTCCCCGGAGACGTTCTGGAGTTTCCGGGCCGCGTTGCGTTTCGTCTCGCGCCAGGCCGCCTATCCCCCGCTCGGCCTGCTGACGGTGGCCGCCATGCTGCCCCCCGACTGGGACCTGCGCCTGGTGGACCTCAACATCCAGAGGCTCACCCACGATGACCTGTCCTGGGCCGACCTGGTGATGATCAGCGCCATGGAGAGTCAGAGCCGCTCGGTTGCCGAGGTGGTGGAACGCTGCCGCCGGGCCGGGGTCACGACCGTGGCCGGCGGCCCCCTCTTCACCGCCTCACCCGATCGATACCCAGAGGTCGACCACCTGGTCCTGGGAGAAGCCGAACTCACGCTGGCCCCCTTCCTCAGCGATCTGGAAGCGGGCTGCGCCCGCCACGTGTACGACACCGAGGCGTTCTGCGAGCTCGAGGCCACTCCAACCCCGCGCTGGGACCTGGTGCGGATGCGTTCCTACAACTCGATGAACCTGCAGTACAGCCGCGGCTGTCCCTACGACTGTGAGTTCTGCGACATCACCGCCCTGTTCGGCCACCGCCCCCGGACCAAATCCACCGACCAGGTACTGGCCGAACTGGACACGATCCACGCCCGGGGCTGGCGAGGACAGGTCTTCTTCGTGGACGACAACTTCATCGGCAAGCGGAAGGCCCTGAAGGAGGATCTCCTGCCGGCGCTGGCGCGCTGGAACCGGGACCACCGCGACGCTTTCGTCTTCAACACCGAGGCCTCCATCAACCTGGCCGACGACGAGGAGCTGATGGACCTGATGGTCAAGGCCGGGTTCGATACGGTCTTCGTGGGGATCGAGAGTCCGCACGAAGAGAGTCTGGCGGAATGCAACAAGATCCAGAACCGGGACCGGGATCTGCTCGACTCGGTCCGGCGCCTGCACCGACGCGGTCTGCAGGTGCAGGGGGGGTTCATCCTTGGATTCGATGCCGACCCGCCCAACATCTTCGAGCGTCAGATCCAGTTCATCCAACAGAGCGGGATCGTCACCGCCATGGTCGGCCTGTTGAGCGCGCCCCGGTTGAGCCGCCTCCATCGCCGGCTCTCCCGGGAGGGCCGGATCCGAGATGACTGGAGCGGGGACAACACCGACTTCACCACCAACCTCATCCCCCGCATGCCGATCGACCAGCTGCTGGATGGGTATCACCGGGTGCTCAAGGGAATCTACTCCCACCGCTCCTACTATCAGCGGGTCCGTCGCTTCCTCAGGGAGTTCCAGCCGCCGAAGGGCAAGCGCTGGCAGCTGACCCGCTACGACCTGGCGGCCTTCTTCAAGTCGATCTGGGTTCTGGGCATCAAGGAGAAGGGACGCCGTCACTATTGGGCCCTGCTGGCCTGGACGGCGGCCCGGCGCCCTTCCCTGTTCCCGACCGCCGTCACCCTGGCCATCTACGGCTATCATTTCCGGACGGTCTTCCAGCAGG
>CAYUVJ010000283.1:0-4055 GCA_964447955.1 uncultured Gemmatimonadota bacterium | reverse complement strand
CCAGGCCCAGCAGATGACCGTCCCCGAGCAGGCCCCCGGGGCGCCAGTTGTAGGTGAGCCGCCAGTCGCTGTGCTGCCAGGAGGCTCCCACCGCCAATCCCACCTTGCCCAAGCCTCCGTCGGCGGTGGCGTCGATCCCGTCCCCGCGGGTGAATCCCAGCCGTAGCGCCGCTTCGGGTACCGGCCACCACTCTCCTCCGATTCCCCAGAGCAGGAGCCGGTCTCCGCTCCGCCACTGCAGTTCGCCGGAGAACCCGTACGGGGACGCCTCGGGCGACCAGGCGCCCCCGGCCCGCACCCGGGGGGCCAGCCGGGTGCCCGTTCCCGAGTCGAAGGGGGAGAGGACCGCGCCCACGTTCGACAATCCGCCGCGGAGTTCGAACGGTCCCTGTCGATGTCGGACGGCCAGCGCTCCGCTCAAGGTGAGGGCCGTCGCTTCGTCGATCCGGGTAAACGCCAGGGTCGTGCCGAGACCCAGGCGCATCGTTCCTTCATCCAGCAGAAGGGTGGCGGCGCTCAGCGCCGCATCCATCGGGGTGAAGGTGCCACTGAAGACGCCGAGTCGGTCATCGAAACCGGTCCGCTGCTGTTCACCGTAGGAGAGGGAGCCGAAGACCAGGGCCAGGGGGCGGCCGAAGGCTCGGATCCGGGTCCCGGCGGCGGCCCACTCCAGCCCCAGAGCGTGGGTGCCGGCCGCCAGTTCCACCGCCGGGGCGGGTCCGGAGGCGACCGTCGGGTCGATCCCGGCGGCCAGCAGGTCGCCGGCCAGGGCCTGTCCGCCCATCGCGCTCCCCCGGGAGAGCATCATGAGGTCGGCGATCCCCAGACTGTTCTGAGCTCGGGCCGGGGAGGGGGACGACAGGAGAGCGAGGCCGAGGACCAGCCCGGGGATATGACGGTGGGTCGGGATCACAGGCCGTATTGCTTGATCTTGTAGCGGAGGGCCCGGGTCGAGAGACCCAGCATCTCGGCCGCCCGGGTCCGGTTCCCCCCGACCTGGTCGAGGGTGCGTTCCAGGATCCGCCGTTCGGTGTGCTCGATCTGCTCCTTGAGGGTTAGAGGATCGCCCGTGCTGGCCCCTTCGGTCGGCTGCTCCCAGCCCGTCCGGCCCAGGAAGTTCAGCTGCTCCTCGGAGAGGACCTCCCCGTCACAGAGGACGACGGCGTTCTCGATACAGTTCTCCAGTTCCCGCACGTTCCCCGGCCAGTCGTACTCCATCAGGGCGTCCAGCGCGCCCTGGGTGATCTGGGTGGGGGCCTCGGGGTGTTCCTGGGCGACACGGCGGATGAAATGGTCCACCAGGGCCGGTATGTCGTCACGACGCATGCGGAGCGGCGGGATGTGGATGGGGACCACGTTCAGCCGGTAATAGAGATCTTCCCGGAACCGGCCCGCATCGACCATCTCCTTCAGGTCCTGGTTGGTGGCGGTGATGACCCGCACATCGACCTCGATATTCCGGTTGCTGCCGATACGCTGGAATGCATGATCCTGGAGCACCCGCAGCAGTTTCCCCTGCAGGTCGGATCCCAGCAGACTGATCTCGTCCAGGAAGATGGTCCCCTTGTCGGCCGCTTCGAATTTCCCCTTCTGCATCCGGTAGGCGCCGGTGAACGCCCCCTTCTCATGGCCGAAGAGTTCGGATTCGATGAGCGTGGGCGGGATCGAGGCACAGTTGACCTCGACCATGGACCCCCGGGCCCGCGGGCTGTTGTAATGAAGGGCTCGGGCGATCAGTTCCTTCCCGGTGCCCGACTCTCCCTGGATGAGTACGGTCGCTCCCGAGGCCGCCACCTTCCTGACCTTGCGGTAGATGTCCCGCATCACGCCGGAGGACCCGATGATGTTGTCGAAAGCATAGCGCTCGCTGATGATCCCTCGCAGTTCCAGGTTCTCGAGGCGGAGCGCCCGCTGCCGCAGTGCCTTCTCGAGGACGATGAGCAGTTCCTCGACGTCGACCGGCTTGGTGAGGTAGTCGAAGACCCCTTCCTTCATGGCCAGTACCGCGGTCTCGACCGTCCCGAACGCGGTCATCATGATGACCTGGGTCTCGGGCCAGGACTCCCTGACCCGCTGTGAGAGTTCCAGCCCGGAGAGCGATGGCATCTTCAGGTCGGTGAGGAGCACGTCCACGTCCCCATGCTCGTTCATGAGGGCATAGGCCTCCTGACCGTCGGGTGCGGTCAACACCTGGTGTCCCTGACGGGAGACGATGGTGTTCAAACCCTGCAGGGTGTTGATGTCGTCTTCCGCGATGAGGATCTTGGCCATGTTCAGTCTCAACGGCTTGTACGGAGCCGTGCCTTTCAGTATTCGGGCGGCCGGGGGGGTAATGCCACCGTCAGCGTGGTACCCTGCCCAGGTTCACTCTCGATGGTGATCCGTCCACCGTGCTCCTCCACGATCCGTTGGGCGATCGACAGTCCGAGCCCGGAGCCGGAATCCCGGGTTGTGAAGTAGTAATCGAAGACCCGGGTGAGCGCGACCCGGTCGATACCCTCCCCGGTGTCACTCACCTGGACGACCACTCCTCCGGGAGGCTCGTCCCAGGGGCGGGAGTGGATCGTCAGCTCTCCCCCCTCCGGCATGGCCTGAAGCGCGTTGAGGACCAGGTTGAGCAGCACCTGGGTGATGCGGTTGCGATCGACCTGGACGGCCGGCAGTCTCTCTTCCAGCCGCAGGTGAAGTCGCACCCCCTGGGTCTCGGCCGTGCTCCGCTGAAGGTTGACGATGTCGACGATCATGGTGTTCACGTCGGTCGGCTCGGGGGAGAGGACCGGAGGGCGCGAGATGTTCTGAAACTCACGGACCAGGTTCTCCAGCCGCTTGATCTCCCCCGATATGACGTTGAGATATCCCTGTTCTTCCTCACCCACCCGCTCTCGCAGCAGATGCAGGTTGATCTGCATGGCGTTGAGCGGGTTACGAATCTCGTGGGAGACCACCGAGGAGAACTTGGAGAGGGTGTCCAGATGTTCGGCCCGGCGCAGCCGTTCCTGGATCCGGCTGAGCTGCTCGACCATGAGGTTGAACTCGGTGGCCAGGGTACCCATCTCATCCCGTCCCACCACCGGGATCTTCTGCGCCAGGTCCCCCCGACTGAGCCGGCTGGCCCCTTCCACCAGCGCCCCTATCGGTCGGATGATCCGACGTGTGTAGACCAGGGTGGAGACCAGGGCCAGGGCCAGTCCTATGACCACCACCGCCACGATCTGGAGCCGCATGGTTATGGTCGTGGCTGAGACCTCGGCCACCGGACGGTGGATCACCAGGGCCCAGGGACGGTCGCCGGTCAAACGTGTCTGGACGGTGGTGAAGGCGGCCAGCATCGGTTCCGACTCCGGGGAGATACGCTCGTTCTCGACCAGGTCGGTCCTTCCCAACAGGGCCTGGCGGACCGAGTCGAGGTCCCGCCAGTTGGTCCCGCCATAGACGATCGACTTGTCGCGATGGGCGATAACCGTCCCCTCGTGGTCGGTGAGGAAGGCGAAGCCCCGGTCGCCGACCTGGATGTTCTCGATCACCCGCCAGATCGCCTCCACGTCCACCTCGGCGACCAGGACTCCGATGAAGTCCTCGAGCTGCGAGTAGAGGGGCGTGGCGGCAAAGACGGTCGGAGGCTCTCCCTCCGACAGGACCGTGAGCGGCAGGAAGACCGTCTCACGCCGGCTCCGGGCTTCCCGGAAAGCCAGGCTGCCGTTCGGGGGCAGGACGTTCGAGACCCCAAAGTCGGTGGTTGCCCGGATGACGTTCAGGGTATCCACCGCATAGAGATGCCGGAAGGACGAGGCTACCCCGCTGCTCTTGGCCTCGTTGAGATAGCGGTCGGTCGGGAACTGAGCCAGCCCAAGCTGCCCGATCTGGAGGGCGAGGAGTTCGAACTGCTCCTCCAATGCCCGGGAGAAGTCGACGATCTGTTCCCGACCCCGTTCCGCGAACTCGCGGTTGTCCTGGTTCAGGGTCCACTCGATCGCATTCTGGGCGATGTTCTGCCCGCACTTGAAAAGCTGGGAATTTATTCAGCGGCAATGGCGATAGTGATAGTTTTGGCCGAT
>CAYUVJ010000282.1:0-4067 GCA_964447955.1 uncultured Gemmatimonadota bacterium | reverse complement strand
TGGCCTGTGCCGGCTACCTCATCTACGGCTCCTCCACGATGCTGGTCTACACGACCGGGGCAGGCGGTGTGCATGGTTTCACGCTGGACCCGAGCCTGGGGGAGTTCCTGCTCAGCCACCGAGATATCCACATCCCCGAACGAGGACGGATCTACAGCATCAACGAGGGGAACTCGTCCTGGTGGCACGACCACACCCGACGCTACATCGAGTACCTGAAGAGCCGGGGTGATGGGCGGCCGTATTCCGGCCGCTACATCGGCAGCCTGGTGGCTGATTTCCATCGCAACCTGCTCTATGGCGGGATCTTCCTCTATCCCGAGGACACCAGGAGCCGCAAGCGTCCCACCGGCAAGCTGCGTCTGCTTTACGAGGCGGCGCCGCTGGCCTTCATCGTCGAGTCAGCCGGGGGACGTGCCACCACCGGGTTCCAGTCCATACTCGACATCGAACCCGTAGAGCTCCATCAGCGGGTGCCCCTGGTACTGGGCAGCCGACTCGACGTGGAGGACTATGAAGCGATCTGTCGCGGCGAGACACTCGTGTCCTGATTCAGGACACTGGAACCGCAGGAGGTAAGAGCATGATCAGCGCGACTTGGCACGGCCACGGCTGCTACCTCTTCGATTTCGACGGCACGAAGGTGATCATCGACCCCTTCCTGTCCGATTCCCCGACGGCCGACATCGGCCCTGATGAGGTGGAAGCCGACTTCATCCTGCTCACCCACGGACATGGCGACCATGTGGGGGACACCGAGGCGATCGCACGCCGGACCGGGGCGGTCATCGTCGCTCCGAACGAACTGGCGGTCTACTTCGGGGCAAAGGGACTGGAGAACCACCCCATGTACATCGGCGGTGGGTGGGATTTCCCTTTCGGACGGGTCCAGCTCACCATTGCCCACCATGGATCGGCGCTCATCGGTGAGGACGGCATCCCCATCTACCTGGGCAATCCGTGCGGATTCCTGATCAAGGCCCAGGAGAGATGCGTCTACTTCGCCGGCGACACAGGACTCTTCCTGGACATGAAGCTCATCGGTGACCGTAACCGCATCGACCTGGCCATCCTGCCCACCGGGGACAACTTCACGATGGGGATCGAGGATGCCATCACCGCCGCCGAGTATCTGAAGCCCAAGGTCGCCATACCGATGCACTACGGTACCTGGCCGCTCATCGACACCGATCCGGCCGCGTTTGTGGCCGGAGTCGAGAAGCTCGGGATCAAGGGCGTGGTGATGGAGATCGGCGGCACGTTCACCCTGGAGTGAGGCTCCGGCACGGCCGGATGGTATGCGTCACTCGAGACCGGGAGGGGATGTGGGACTGGACGTTCTGGCGATCGCGGCCCATCGCGACGATCTGGAGATCGGAGCCGGGGGTACCCTGGCCAAGCTGGCCGACCTGGGCTATCGGGTCGGTGCCCTCGACCTGACGGCGGGCGAGGCCGGCACGGCCGGGGATGCGGACACCCGGCGGCAGGAGGCCCAGGCGGCCTCCGACATCCTGGGCCTGGTCTGGCGGGGCTGTCTCGACCTGCCCGATGCGGCCCTGGACGGCCGCGACCGGACGGCGGTGCGGGGTGTGGTCGAATTCATCCGGGAGCACCGGCCGACCATCCTGATCGCCCCTTGGTGGGACACGCGTCATCCCGATCACCGGGAGGCCAGTCATCTGGTCTCCGACGCCGTCTTCTTCGCCGGTATGCGCAAGTTCGAGACCGCAGGGGAACCGCACCGACCGAACGACATCTACTACTTCATGGAGCGCTATCCTTTCGAGCCCTCGGTGGTGGTCGACATCAGCGAGACCTTCGAACGGAAGCGTCGGGCGGTCCTGGCCTATACCTCTCAGTTCCATGACCCCGAGCGGCCCCGGCCGAAGGAGCTCGAGACCTTCATCTCCGACCCCTCCTTCCTGGAAAGCATCTGGACGCGCTGCCGTTATTTCGGGTCACTCATCAGGACGGCGTACGGGGAGCCCTTCCTGCTGCGCCATCCGCCCGAGATGACCGACCCGGTGGCTGTATCCCGGGGACGGATTCACTACTGAGCACCGGGAGAGACAGATCGTGACGGAAGCACCCAGGGGACGGATCGGGATCACCTGTTACCACACCTTCGGTGGTAGCGGTATCGTGGCCACCGAACTCGGTCTGGAACTTGCCCGGCGGGGTTGGGAGGTCCATTTCATCTCGAGCCAGACCCCGGCCCGCCTGGGTGAATATCGGGAGCGGGTCTTCGTCCACGAGGTCGATCCGCTGGACTATCCCCTCTTCGAGTACACCCCCTTCGCCCTGGCCCTCGCGGTCAAGCAGGCCGAGGTGGCCCGGGCTTTCGACCTGGACCTGCTGCACGTCCACTATGCCATCCCGCACGCTACGAGTGCCTACCTGGCCAGGCAGATGATGAGCCACCGGGATGGAGGGGCGAACCGCCCGCTCAAGATCGTGACCACCCTGCACGGGACCGACATCACCCTGGTGGGCAAGGACCCCTCGTATTTCGATGTGACCTGCTTCAGCCTCAAGGTCTCCGACGGCATCACCGCAGTCTCCGATTATCTGGTCAAGGAGACGCTCGACCTCTTCAAGCTCGACCTGCCCATCGAACGCATCCACAACTTCGTGGATGTCGACACCTATGCTCCCCGGACCGAGGGGCCCTGCCGTAAGGACCTGGGTTTCTCCGAGAAGGAGCCGCTGCTCATCCACATCAGCAACTTCCGGGAGGTCAAGCGCATCCCCGACCTGATGCACATCTTCCAGCGGGTGCTGCAGGAGACGCCCGCCCGGCTCATGCTGCTGGGCGAAGGGCCCGAACTGGCCCGGGCATTCAACTATGCCCGCGAGCACGGCTTCGCCGATCGGCTGCATGCCTTCGGGCGGGTCGGTAATCCGGCCTGCTTCATCGCCATGTCGGATGTGCTGCTGCTCCCCTCATCCTCGGAGACCTTCGGGCTGGTGGCGTTGGAAGCGCTCTCCTGCGGGACCCCGGTGGTGGCCAGCCGGGTGGGGGGGCTGCTCGAGGTAGTCCGGCACGAGGTGGACGGTTATCTGGAGACGGTCGGGGACATCGAGGCCATGGCGGCCCGGACCATCGGACTGTTGAAGGACCCAAGCCAGCGCACCGCGTTCGGGGCTGCCGGCCGGCAGCGGGCGGTCGCTTTGTTCAGCCGGGAGCGCATCGTCGACCAGTACGAGGCCTACTACCGGAAGATCCTGGAGCGATGACCGCGGACCGGACCGCTCCCTACCGGACCTGCCGCGGCCCTGCCCGCGCCGAGACCCGGGTCCGGGGGAGCCGTTTCCTGGCCAGCCTCGAGCCCTGTCGGTCCCGCGCCGAGGTCGATCGGCTGCTCGCGGGGTATCGCCGGGCCCACCACGACGCCACCCATGTCTGCTGGGCTTGGCGGCTGCGGGCCGAACCCGAACCCGGGGAAGCTTCATCGGATGCCGGTGAACCTTCGGGAACGGCGGGCGTTCCCATGCTGGGAGCCCTGCAGGCGGAAGCTCTGTGGGACGTCCTCGGCGTGGTGATACGATGGTTCGGCGGCACCAAGCTGGGGCGGGGCGGGCTGGTCCGGGCGTATCGTGACGCCCTGGCGGCAGCGGTGAGAATGGCGGATATCGTCGAGCGGATCCCCCGCTGTCGGGTCGAAGTCTCCGCTCCCCTGGACCGGCTCGGAGAGGTCCACCGGGTGCTGGCGACCTACGAGAGCGAGTACGGAGAACAGTCGGTGGCTGAAGGCACCTTCCGCCTGGTTGCCGGGCTGCCCGCCCGGGACCTGGAGACACTGAGGGTCCGGCTGACCGAAGCCACGCAGGGGGCCGGTACGGTCCGCGAGCTCGAGGGATGAGCATCATGGGACGACAGCCGACACGCTGGGGGATCGGGATCGACGTGGGCGGATCATCGATCAAGAGCGGGTTGGTCGGTGAGGATGGGACCATCGAAGCCTTCGCGCAACATCGTCTCGAACGGGTGGACGAAGCTGGTCTCCTGCTTACCGCCATCTCCGGGGAGGCCACAGCCACCGTGCGGGTGATTCCCGATCCGGATT
>CAYUVJ010000281.1:0-4075 GCA_964447955.1 uncultured Gemmatimonadota bacterium | reverse complement strand
GTGCATGAAATGGGGATGCGCCGGCTGCTGGAATACCTGGCCGGAGCGGACTACCGGCAATCGCCGCCGGTCCTGGGTCGCGAGCTGTACCGGATGATCCGGGTCGGCAGGGGTGTTGGCCGGAGCAGCCGGAGCACGGGATAGAGCATCGGTCCGCCCCCCCACTGGCGGGCCAGATAACGGTCGAAGGCATTCCAGTACGCCAGACCGTCGTCGCTTTCGGCCTCGAGCAGCGTCGCGGCCAACGACCCCAGCGGCTGGGCGGCGGGTATGACCAGTGTGCCGGCGGGCAGCTCCCGCTCCTCGACCGCATACGCCCCCTCGATCGCGTTCGGGTAGTGCCCCTGATTCAGACGGGTGGCCGGTGTGATCTGCGTGACGGTGAAACGCTCCACCTCGAGGGTAACGTTCTTGATCAGGCGTTCGACGGTGATCCCGTGGACCAGAAGAACATCGAGGATCTCGTCATCGGGGACCGGAATCAGCCAGGCCGCCGGGAAGGGGATGGTGCGCTGCGGGACGTATCGGGCGAAGTAGGGGATATCCTCGATGACCCGGACCCGATCGGTGGGGCGCTGGCGCCGGCGCCCGTCTACCTCGACTTCCTCCATTTCGTAGGCGGCGATCGTGATCCGCTCGGCCACCGGTTCGGTGCCGGTCGTGAGCACGAAGTCCTCACCGGGACCGGGTTCGAGTCCCCGGGCTACGCTTCGGGAGTCGGCTCCGGCAACCAGGGCCGCGATCTCGTCCCGGTTCTCGTGCAGGTAATCGAGGAAGCAGCGGAAGAGGTTGTAGCAACCCTGTACCCGGGTCTCGAAATCGGCGTAGGGATAGTTCTCGTTCAGGACCGCCAGCCGATTGCGCAGACCGACGTAGTTGGAGAGGTAGCGCGGCTGCGGGCCCAGCGGGATCCAGCCCTGGGCGGGCTCGCGGGCGTCGGCGAAATCACCGTGCGGAATGCAGGGCGTGCCGTATTCGGCGGACATGCGCCGGTTCACTTCAGGCATGACCCGGTCGGCCAGGTAAGTGAAGATCGCCTCATCGCCGTTGGGATTCAGACCCCAGGTCCAGGTCACCGGCTCGGCGTGGTAGGAACCGTTGTGGGTGTGGGAATCTAGGAAGAAGGCGGGATCCCAGCGGTTGAGGACCTCTGTGACCAATCCCCGTGTCTCGGGGCTCTCGAGTTTGATACCGTCGCGGTTCAGATCGAGGTTCAGGCCATTGTAACGGATGCCGACCCCCTCGACGGGTCCGTTCTGGTTGGTACGGTTGGCGGTCGAGATGCGGTCGTTGCCGTCGGGATTGAAGTCGGGGGTGATCAGGATCACGAGGCGGTCGAGATAATCGGGAGTGCGTCCGGCCAGAATCTCGCGGGCCAGCATCAGGGCCGCTGCTTTCCCCTCCACTTCGCCGGCGTGGATGTTGGCCTGGAAATAGACCACCAGGCGGTCGTCGTGTTGCAGGGCGAGCGGTGAGGGGGGCACGGGATCGCCGATGATCATCATCGGCACCGGCCGGCCCTCAGCTGTCACAGCGATCGTCTCGACCCGCAGCCCGGTATACCGTTCCTGGAGCCGATCGATGAAGGCACATACCTCTGCGTGGGTCGAGGTGGCCCGGAAGCCGCTTCGTTCAGCGGTCGTCAGTGGATCGGGCTGGGCGGCGGCAGGCAGGGCGTTGCCCAGCAGGACCCACACGGTCAGGATCTGCATGAGAGGGAGGTTGCGACGGGATCGGGGGGAAAACATGGCACGGTCCCTTCAGAGGTGCCCGGCACCGGGCGGGTGGTAGAAGCAGATCAGACCTGTTCTTCTCCCCTGCTGCCTCTCCATGACACCGCAAGTGGGGTGATTATCCCATCCCGTGCCCTCACCAGCAACCCGATCGGCCGATGAACTCCATGCGCTGGTAGGCGACCTGTCCGGGGCTTGGTACGACCGCATTCGGTTCGATATCGGCCGGAGGCCCCAAGCAGTCAGCCAGGGCGATCTGGACCGGAACGACCGACAGTCAGGCGGGTCTCCTCATCGCTCCGGCTCCAGCGGCATGACCCTGATCAGGGTGGTCGGGGAGAGTTCCCGTTCCCGGCCCCGGGAATCGATTGCGATCAGGACCGCCGTGAAGGTGCCGGGGGCGACCTCCGGTCCCTGGCGGGGGCGGCGCTGTCCCTCTTCGGGTTCGGGAGCGGCCTCGCACAGATCCCAGACAATCCGCTGCAGCCCCGGGTGGGCCGGCACCTCCAGGCGTCTGATCTCATAGCCCCCCGAGTCGCGGATGCTCAGGGCGAACGTGTCGCGAGTGGATTCCGCTCCGGCCGGCAGGAAAAGGTTGATGTTCGCCCCATAGGGTGGATTCGGGGCGGCATACCGCCCGCTGCCTCCTGAACCGCGCGATCCGATGAGGAAGCGGTAGAGAAAGGCCGGTTGGGCCGGAAAGAGGTGACCTGCCGTTTCGGCGGGCATCTCGTCGAGGTGCCGCAGTGGAGCGTAGTCGTCGAGCACGTAGAAGCCGCGTCCGAACGTGCCCAGCACGAGATCGTCCTCGCGGGTCTGGATCGCCAGGTCCCGGACCTGGATGACCGGCAGGCCTTCCGATACCTCGAGCCAGTGCTCGCCGCCGTCGATCGAGGCGAAGAGGGTGAACTCGGTACCGACGAAGAGCAGGTCGGGATCGAGATGATCCTCGACGATCGTCCAGGTGACATGCCGCGCGGGCAGATCGTTGGTGATCGAGGTCCATGACCGGCCTCGATCGGTGCTCTTGAGCACGTAAGGCGAGAAATCCCCCTGTTTGTGATTCTGGAAGGTGACGTAGACGGTGCCCGGATCGTGTTGCGAGGCGCAGACATCCGAGACGTAGGTGAACTCCGGCACCCCGGGAAAGCGGTCCACCTTCCGCCAGGTGCCGCCGTTGTTCTCGCTGATCTGTATCAGTCCGTCATCGGTACCGACGTAGAGCAAACCGGGCACCAGGGGAGATTCGTCGAGCGAGACGATCGTGCTCAGGGGCGAAATGAAGACATGCTTCCAGACCGCGTCGTCGGGCCAGATGCGTCCCATGACCGGGATCGCATCCCGGTCGAGTTGACGGGTCAGATCGGGGCTGATCGGTTCCCAAGTGTCGCCCCGATCGTTGGACTCGAAGAGCCGGTTGGCGGCGAAGTAGAGCCGGCCGGGAACGTGCCGGCTTACCACCAGGGGTGAATCCCAGTACCACCGCATCTGCTCCCCTTCGGGATCGGGGGGTCTGATGCTCCAGGTCTCGCCGGTCATGAAATCGGCCCGGCGGATACCGGCGTACTGCGATTCGGAATAGATGATGTCGGGATCCTGCCGATCCACCCGGGCCTGGAAGCCGTCACCGCCCTGGATGCTCTTCCAGTGTTCGTTCACGATCCCGGCCCGGTCGCGGGTCTGCGAGGGTCCCATATGGGAGCCGTTATCCTGGGTGCCGCCGAGGATGCGGTAGAAGGGACGGTGATCGTCGACCGCCACACGGTAGTACTGGGTGATCGACAGGTTCGAGAAATGACGGGCGGTCCGCCCGCGGTCGAAGCTCTCGTAGAGACCGCCGTCGTTGCCCATCAGCAGGTGATCGGGATCTCCCGGATCGATGGTGAGATGGTGGTAGTCCACATGCACGCCCGGCGTACGCACCGGTTCCCAGGTGGCCCCACCGTCCTCGGTCCGCATCAGGTTCACCGCCACTCCGTAGAGCCGGTCGAACTGGTGCGGATCGGGAAAGAGCTCCTGGTAGTACTGCGGATCACCCGAACACCAGTCGCTCATCCGCACCCAGTGCTCCCCGCCGTCTTCGGAGCGGTAGAAACCGCTGTTTTCACCGGTCGAGGGAATGGTGGCATAGATCACATCGGGATTCTGCGTCGAGATGGCCAAGCCGATCCGTCCACGGTCCTGTCGCTGCAGCCCGCGGTCGATCTCGCGCCAGCTATCGCCCCCGTCGGTACTCTTGTAGATGGTCGATTCCGGTCCGCCGGCGATGAGGAGACCGACATGCCGGCGGCGCTGGTAGCTGCTGGCATACATGACATCGGGATCGCGTGGGTCGAGGACCA
>CAYUVJ010000280.1:0-4075 GCA_964447955.1 uncultured Gemmatimonadota bacterium | reverse complement strand
CACCGCTCCTTCCTGATGACGCTGCCGGATCAACTCCGGCAGGCTGGTGCCGGCCAGCGCCTCCATCAGCCGGCTCTGGCTCCCGCCCGGCATCCAGATCAGATCGGCCGCGGCGACCTGCTGCCGGGCCCGGTCGCGGTCGTCAAGGGTGACCAGGGTGACCTCACCGGCCCCGGCCTCCTGCCACATGGTCACACTGCTCTCCCCGGCGTCCTCCAGGGCGGAAGCCTGCGGCAGGACCACCACCCGGGCAGAGACCCCGCCGGCCAGTTCCAGGGTCCGGGCCACGATGGCGTCGGTGGTCCCCCCACCCCCCACCGCCACGATCCATCCAGCGGCCGTTTTGGACCGGCCGGCCGCGCTGTCGGCCGGGGAGGTCCCGCAGCTCAGGACCACCAGCAGGACCGGCGCCAGCAGCGCTCTCCCCCAGCGCGTCCCGGGGCCGGGTCGCGAAATCGTCGATCTCTTCATCTCCTTGCTCCTTCCATCAGCCGGTCGGCCTCCGCCCGCAGAGTGCCCAGCATCTGCTCGAAGTACGCCCGCTGGGCCTGCTGGTCGGCGGTGAGCGGTCCGAAGAAGTTGCGGACCTCACCGGCCATGCGGGTCACCCGGTTGCGCAGTTCACCGAACCGTTCCTGCAGGGCTTCAAGGTCGGCTCGCCGCGGGTCCCCCTCGGAGAGTCCTTCAAGGTGGTCGGTGAGCCGGTCGCTCACCCGGGTCACCCGGTAGTAAAGGCCCTGCAAGGCGAACAGGTCTTCGGTCCAGGCCTGGCGGACGGAAGGGTCGACCTCCAGACGCGGATCGTCCCGTACCACCAGCGGCCGTTCGTGGACCACCCCGGCCGCGGTCAGCCGCACGGTGTAGGTCCCCGGCGGGACAAGGATACCGGGCATGCGCCCGCGCGGCACCTCCGTCCCCTCGGGGAGCCCGAAGTCGGGGGCGTAAGTCATGCCCCAGACCGCCCGGTTCACTCCCGGTCGGCTCAGCAGGCGGATCTCGTCCACCCGGCGGCCGGCTTCGTCGAAGACCTCCATCATCGCCTGGGTGTGGCCCCCCTCCTTGAGCCAGTAATCGATGACCGCCCCCCGGGGCGGGTTCTGGCCCCGGAAGACCATGTCCCCCATATGGGCTTTCTCCCCCCCGTAACGGATCTGCTCGGCCGGCTCCAGGGTGAAAAGGTGGCCGGTGGCGGCCATGATCTCGGGAGTCACTTCCTGGAGGGCGTTGACGTTGTCCAGGATCCAGATGCCGCGGCCGTGGGTAGCCAGCACCAGGTCGTTGTCGCGCGGATGGACCAGCAGGTCGTTCACGGCCACGGTGGGCAACCCCATGTCTACCGCGGTCCAGCCGCGGCCCCCGTCGAGGCTCACGAAGCACCCGAACTCGGTCCCCAGCCAGAGCACCCGCGGGTTGCGAGGGTCCTCGTGCACGGCCCGCACCACCCGGTCGGCGGGGAGGTCGCCGGTCACGGGCCGCCAGGTGTGCCCCCGGTCGGTGGAACGGTAGAGGTGGTTGGCGAAGTCGTCGCTGCGGTGCCCGTCGAAGGCGGCATAGACGGTGTTCGGGGCGAAGTGGGAGGCCTCGAGGTCGGCCACCCAGCGCGGCCCCGGCAGGCCGGAGAAGCGGTCGGAGACGTTCGTCCAGCTCGCCCCCCCGTCCTCGGAGACCTGCACCTGCCCGTCGTCGGTCCCCACATACAGCAGCCCGGCCACCAGAGGCGACTCCTCGATGGCGGTAAGGGTCGGGTAGTAAGGGATGCCGTCATCGAGCGAGGGGGTGTCGTCGTCGGCCCGCCGCCCCATGATGGTCAGCTCGCGCCGGTCCACCCCGGTGGTCAGCCCGCCCAGGTCGACCCAGGTGCGCCCCTGGTCGGTGCTCTTCCAGAGATGGTCGGTCCCGGCGTAGACGGTCAGATGGTCGTGCGGGGAGAGCAGGATGGGGGCGTCCCAGTTGGCCGAGGCCATGGCGTTGCCCAGTTCGGGCTCGGGGCGGCCCGGTCCCCAGGCGTCCCAGTTGCGCCGAGCGCTGATGGCGCCCCGGAGGTCGCCGGGGCGGATATCCTGGCGCTGGCCGGTCAGCAGATCGAGCCGGCTCAGCCCCAGGTACTGCGAGTTGGTGTAGAGGGTGCGGTCGTCGGTCGGGTCGATGACGTTGAAGAAGCCGTCCCCGCCCCCGGTGCGGATCCAGTCCTCATTGAGGACCCCTTCACTGCGGTACGTGGCGCTGGGGCCGTACCAGCTCCCGTTGTCCTGGAGCCCGCCGTAGACCCGGAAGGGGTGGGCCATGTCCACGCTCACCCGGTAGAACTGGCTGACCGGAAGGTCGGTCACGAAGAGCCAGCTCCCCCCCATGTTCCAGGAGATCCCCACCCCGCCGTCGTCCCCCTTGATGAGGTGGCGGGAGTCGGCCGGGTCGACCCAGAGGATGCGGTCGTCCCCATGCAGGGACTGGCGCAGGGAGGTAAAGCTCTTCCCGCCGTCTTCGGAGCGGGAGAAGCTGTTCTGCATGTAGATGCGCTGGTCGTCGTTGGGGTCGACCAGGATCTGGCTGGCGTACATCGGGCGGGGGTTCCAGTCGCTCATCCAGGTCCAGCTCTCGCCATGGTCTTCGGAGCGGTAGATCCCGGCCCGCCGCTCGGTGTAGGCGGTCGAGGCGTTGTAGCGCCAGCCCTGTTCGACGCAGACGTAGACGATGCGCGGGTCGCGCCGGTAGATGGAGATGCCGATGCGCCCCTTCTCCCCCTCGGGCAGGCCGGTCACCAGCTCCTTCCAGTTCCGGCCTCCGTCGGTCGACTTGAAGAGCCCGCTCCCCGGTCCGCCCCCGTCGAACCCGAAGGGGGTCCGGCGGCGCTGGTAGGTGGCGGCGTAGACGATATCGGGGTCGCGCGGGTCGAGGGCCACGTCGACCACCCCGGTGTCCTCATCGATGAAGAGCACCTGCTGCCAGGTCCGGCCCCCGTCGTCGGTCCGGTAGAGTCCCCGCTCGGCGTTGGAGCCCCAGAGGTGGCCCATGGCGGCCACCCAGGCGATGTCGGGATCCTCGGGGTGGAGGGCGATCCGCCCGATGTGATGACTGTCCCGCAGGCCGACGTTGGTCCAGGTCTCCCCCCCATCGGTGGAGCGGTAGACCCCGTCCCCCCACGAGGAGCTCTGCCGGTTGGCCCGCTCCCCGCTGCCTACCCAGACCACGTCGGTCTCGACCGGGTGGAGCGCGATCGCGCCGATGGAGTGGACCGCCTCGTGCGCGAAGACCGCTGCGTAGGTCACCCCGCCGTCGGTGGTCTTCCAGAGGCCGCCGGTGGCGGTGGCCACGTAGAAAGTGAGCGGGTCGGACTCCACCACCGCCAGGTCGACGACACGGCCGCTCATGTTGGCCGGTCCGATGGTGCGCAGTTCGAGCGCGGAGAGCTGGTCCGAGGTCGGAGGGGGGCCGGCGCTCTGCGCGCCGGCCGGGGCGGAGGCGAACAAGAACCCGCCGACGGCCGCCAGGACGAAGAGCTGGAGGAGGGCGACCGGGAGACCGGACAGGGTTCGGCGATGGTCAATGGTGCGGACACGGGTCATGGCGGGACCTGCTTTGCAGGGGTACGGGGACAAAGGATGACCCTGAGAGTCTAGGCGCCGGCCGATGGTAACGGCAACCGTAAGGAGCGTGAAGAGGGCCGCAGTCGAATCAGGGCGATCAGGTGGACAGCCTGCCCGGAAACGGTCCGCGAGAGACGCTCGGGACCCGGCTCAGATCCCGCCGGGGAAGGCCTCCAGCAGGCCGGGGTCGTCGTGACGGCCCATCAGGCGGGTCTGCTCGGGGGTCAGTACCTCCCGGCCGGCGAACCCGGCGTCCACCTCGTGCCAGTGGTAGATCTGCGGTTCGCCCAGCCGCCAGCACAGGAAGACCCAGCGGCCGTTCCAGGTGGTCGGGAAGTCGACCAGCCCGTGTTCCAGGCCGCCCGCCGGGATGCGCACCCCGTGGGCCAGGATGCCCTCATGGACGAGCAGTTCGATCCGCCGGACCAGTTCCTCGGCCTCGCGGTGCCGGTCTCGCCACTCAGGGTGGTCGGGATTGCCCGGCTGGTGGA